>JAEXNZ010000413.1 GCA_023439425.1 Pseudomonadota bacterium | reverse complement strand
TCGGGGATGTAGACCGTGACGTTCTGGGCGGCCAACTTGCCGCCCACGGCCTTGGCGAACAGGCCGCAGCCCTGGCTGTGCAGCTTGTGGAACGCGGGCAGTTCACCGATCAGCACCAAGTCACCGTCAGCACCGGCTTCGACCGGCCAGCTGAAATCGTTGACCACCAGCAGACCCGCCGCCGGTGCGGATGCGCCGCTATTGCGGCCAGTCGCGAGTTTCGTGGACATGGAAGTTCTCCAGAAAAATGGGGTATGGCGAAACGCAGAAGCCCCGGCGGACCGGGGCTTTTGCAGGTTGCTTGCTCGATCAGGTTGCCGGGTTGGGGTCGACGGCAGCGGTGTCGAGCGCGATGGTGCCGAAATCCTTGTCGTTGAAGCGGGTCTTCTTGATGCCGAAGATCGCGCCGGCGCAGATTTCGATGTCATTGCCGTGGTCCAGCGGGACTTCGGACCAATCGAACCGCAGGCCATTGCCCGGCGAACCGAACGCCAGCACCAGCGCCTGACGGCCCAGGAACAGCGCGCGCGCCGCCGCGATGTTGTTGCCAGCACCGTAGTCGTTGAAGCGCACCACCGACTTGTGCTTGTGCAGGATCGTGTTGCCGATCATGCCCAGGTTGTCCTTGAAGATCGGGTTGGAGGCACCTTCTGCAGCGGCAGCCGCCTTCTGGATGTCCAGCCAGTTGCCCGCGTCCGTGGAGGTCTTGAGGTCGTGCGCCTGGAACGGGTGCATCACGGTGACAAAGTGCTCACCGCCTGCGATGGTGATCGGCTGGATCTCCGCCACCTGGGTGGAACCACCGCCCTGCGACGCCGCCTTGGTGTTGGCACGCTCAATGAGCACGCGGCTCATTTTGCCGGCGGCGGTCAGGGTCGCCTTGCTCGCGCCGTCACCGAACAGGATGTGGGCGTTGTCCGGGGCCTGGAAGGCGTTGCCTGCGCGGCCGGTGTAGTTCAACGGGACGTTGTAGTCCTCGTTGATGCCGCGCGCGCCCGAGCCGTACATGAAGAACAGCTCGTCGTAGAAGCGCGCCCAGAACTCGGTCAGGCGGTTGCGGCCTACCTTGCGCAGGTCGTGCACGGTGCGCTTGCGGCTCATGCGCCCACCGCAGCTGACCGGCTTACGGGCCTGGTCAATGAAGACCTTGTCGGTGAAGAAGTCCAGCTTCTCACCCTTGCCCTCGGCCTTCGCGTCGCCTTCGATCACGCCACCGCTCAGCTGCACCGACAGATCATAGCTGATGGTGTCGCCCGCCTCCTGCTCCAGATCCGTCTGCAGCATGACCGGCATCGAGGTCTCCGACCCCTTGCCCATCATCTTGCGCGTCCAGTAGGACTGTTTGGAAACCGAAACCATCAGGTCCGCAGACCAGAGCTTTCGGGCCTTCGGGTCGTTCAGACCCACGATCGTCTGTGCCATGTTCCTTCTCCATAAAAATCACGGCACTTCTGCGCCTCGGTCGTTGACCCGCACTACTGCGCAGGCTTTGAGGTTCTTCAGCCCAGGGCGGGCGTCGGCCGGCGGGCCACGCGCTGAAGCGGGCCGCCAGTCGGTTGCTGCTCACCGGACCTGGTGATGGTCACGGGCATGTTGGATTCAATGATCACGCGGGAGCGCTTGCCGCTCTTCTCGCTGAACGTGATCGATGCACCTGACCCTGACGGGATCAGCACCACGTCGCCAGGTTCCAGGGTGGTGTGCAGCTTGGGCATGGGGTATCAGCTGTCGGCCAGGAAGTTGCCGGGCACTTCGCGGAGGATCCGGTCGCGCTCGGCTTCCGACTTGCCGGCAAGGAAGGATTCGACGTCTTCGATGCTTTCCATCGCCGCCGCAGCGTCGGTGGTACTGCGCGACCCGGGATCGGCCGCCGCCGGCACGGTGCTGAGGGTGGCCGGCACCTGGGCGAGCGGCGCGGTGCGGTCCGGCTTGGGCGGCGGCGCTGCAACCGGCGGTGCGGTGGCTGCGCCGCCAACAGAAGCCGGCATCAGCCCCTCGCTCACCAGCATGTCGCGCGCGCCGGCCAGGATGTCCCAGTCGGTCAGCTGCCTGCCGGCGGCATGCGCGTCGGTGACCACGTTCTGCATCGCCTGCTCCCACGCAGCGAAGCGCATCGGGCTGCTGGCAATGGCCACATTCTCGGGGCGCGACAGGAACTGCCGTTGCAGGTACGCCCAGGACTGGTCGGCGCTCTGCTGGTTGAGCTGGGCCTGCATGGCGGCCATGTCCTGGGCGCGCTCGATCCGACCCCGTTCGTCGCGCAGCTCTTCGTACTGCTGCTCATAGACCTCGTCTTCCAGATCGCCCTTCTTGTACTGGGCCTTCAGCTCCTGCAGCTTCTGGTTAACACCACCGATCTCGGCTTTGAAGTCGCGCTCGTCCGTGGCATAGGTAGGGACGAAAGGAGCGATGGGCTGCTCCGGCGCTGCCGCAGCGGCAGCAGATGCCAGCTCCGGCTGGGCAGCAGTCGCACCGGCCCCAGCAGCGGCGACCGCTTCAGCACTACCGGCGTCGCCACCTGCTGCGGGCGGCGTGGTGGTCTGCTGCCC
>JAEXNZ010000397.1 GCA_023439425.1 Pseudomonadota bacterium | reverse complement strand
GGGCGTGGCTCTACGGGCTTTTTACCGCCGCCTCGATGCCAGCCACATCGATCTTCGTCATTGTCATCATCGCCTCGAAAGCGCGCTTGGCCACCGCCGGGTCACTGCCGGTGAACGCCTCGGTCAGCACCCGTGGGGTGATCTGCCAGGACAGCCCCCACTTGTCGCGGCACCAGCCGCAGGCACTTTCCTGGCCACCGTTGCCGACGATGGCATCCCAGTAACGGTCAGTCTCGGCCTGGTCATCGGTAGCCACCTGGAACGAGAACGCCTCGCTGTGCTGGAACGCCGGCCCGCCGTTCAAGCCGATGCAGGGAATGCCCAGCACGGTGAAGTCCACGGTCAGCACATCCCCCGCCTTGCCGGCCGGGTAGTCCGACGGGGCCCGGTGCACCGCATTCACCGCGCTGTCCGGGAAGGTGGCCGCGTAGAAAGTGGCCGCCTCCAGCGCGGTGCCGTCGTACCACAGACAGATCGTGTTCTTGGCAATCATCGGGGTGCTCCTGCCGGGGTGTGCCGCCACCCTAGTCCTCCAAATGTTAAGACCGGGCCAGAAGCGCGACTGGGTGTCGCATTGCGCCTGACAATGATTCGCATTAACATAGTGTGATCCCGTTCGCACCAGGAAGGCGCGGCGGCGATCAGTAGCGAGCCCGGTGCTTTGGATTCAAGGCCCAGCCACGACCTGCCCCCACTTATTTCGCGCACCGCCTGGCTCAGCGTGGAGAGTTGCCTGGCGCGCGCCGCTGCCCAGGAACCGCTGATGACCCGTCGCACCGCTGTGCTGTCCCGCCGCCTGCCCCACCACCGCCTGCCGCAGGCGCTGCTGGTCGCGCTGGCCACCTTCGCTGCCGCCCCGGCCTTTGCCCAGGACAGCACCGACGCCACCACCCTGGACAAGATCGTGGTCAAGGGCGAGCGCGCGGAAGGCTTCTCGGTACGCCGCACCTCGGCCGGCACCCGCTTCAATCTCGCCCCGCGCGAGATTCCGCAGTCGATCAGCATCATCAGCCACCAGCGAATCGAGGACCAGAACCTCGACGACATCCTGGACGTGCTGAGCAACACCACCGGCGTCAGCAGCACCCAGTCCGACACCGAGCGCACCGAGTTCTATGCGCGCGGCTTCTATATCGACAGCTACCAGTTCGACAACCTGCCCACCCAGATGGTGCAGAACTGGAGCTACGGCGATTCCGGCCTGGATCTGGCCATCTACGACCGCGTGGAAATCGTGCGTGGCTCCACCGGCCTGCTGACCGGCGCGGGCAACCCGTCGGCCTCGGTCAACCTGATCCGCAAGCACGCCGACAGCGCCGAGCTGACCGGCAGCGTGTCGGTCAACGTGGGCAGCTGGGGCCGCACCCGCAGCACCGTTGACGTGACCACCCCGCTGAACAAGAGCGGCTCGGTGCGCGCACGTGTGATCGGCAGCTACCTGGACACCGAATCGCAGATGGACCGCTATGACCAGCACAAGACGCTGGGCTATGCGGTGATCGACGCCGACCTGACCCCGGACACCCAGCTGAGCGTGGGCTACGACTACCAGCAGAAGCGCGCCAACGGTGCCACCTGGGGTGGTTTCCCGATGCTGTACTCCGACGGCAGCTCGACCGGTTACGACGAATCGTTCAACTCGGCCGCCAAGTGGACCTACTGGGACACCACCAGCAAGCGCGCATTCGCCACGCTGGAGCACGACTTCAATGAGGACTGGATGGTCCGCATCGGCGCGACCCACGACGAAACCAAGGCGGACGACAAGCTGTTCTACCCGGCCTACAACGACTGGGTCACCGGTGCCTCGCTGTTCGACCGCAACACCGGTGCGGGCGTGTCGCCGTCGGCGGGCTTCTACAACACCGAGCGCAAGGTCAGCGCGGTGGATGGCTACTTCAGCGGCGCGTTCGAGCTGTTCGGTCTGAAGCATGAAGTGATGGGCGGCCTGAGCTACAACAAGCGCGAGTACCTCAATGCCGGCAGCTATGTCGTAGGCAACACAGATCTCCCCCCATACTGGAACCCGTTCACGAGCTACCTGAACTGGAACGGCGACATCAGCGAACCGAACTGGGGCGACATGGCGCAGCAGAGCCGCGGCACCATCACCCAGAAGGGTGCTTACGCCGCGACCCGTCTGTCGCTCGCCGAGCCGCTGAAGCTGATCCTCGGCGCACGCTACACCGACTGGAGCCTGGATGGCATCGAAGGCACCACGGTGAGCAAGTTCAGCCACAAGGTCACCACGCCGTATGCCGGCCTGGTGTATGACTTCAATGACACCTGGAGCACGTACGCCTCGTACACCGAGATCTTCCAGCCGCAGACCCTGCGCAACCAGCAGGGCGGCTATCTCGATCCGGTGGACGGCAAGAGCTACGAAGTCGGCGTCAAGGCCGCGTGGTTCGACGATCGCCTGAATGCCTCGGCTGCCGTGTTCCGCATCGAGCAGGACAACGTCGGTCAGGCCACCAACATTCCGGTCAATGGCAGCTTGAACGAGTTCTCCTACATCGGCGCACGTGGCACCGTCAGCCGCGGCTTCGAAGTGGAAGTGAACGGTGAACTGGCCCCGGGCTGGAACGCCAGCTTCGGCGCATCGCGTTACGTGGCCAAGGACGCCAACGGCACCGACATCAACACCCGCCTGCCGCAGACCGCGATCAAGCTGTTCACCAGCTACACCCCGCAGTCGATGACCGACCTGACTTTCGGTGGCGGTGCCAACTGGCAGAACCGCATCTACTACCCGGTGCCGGCGTACGGCCAGATTGAACAGGGCGGCTATGCACTGGTGAATGCCTTCGTGCGCTATCGTCTGGCTCCCCAGTTCAGCGTGCAGGCCAACCTGAACAACCTGCTGGACAAGAAGTACCTGTCGCAGGTGAATGGCTACGGTGCTTACGGCGACGAGCGTAACGGTTCGATCACCTTCACCTGGTCGTTCTGATTCGTGGTTGCCGGGCACGGCCCGGCACTACGGAACGATCCACATGGTTGCCGGGCAAGCCCGGCACTACGCAAGGCCGGGGACTCCCCGGCCTTGTGCATTTCCGGTTCGGTATTCTTACCGTCCCGGTGACAGCACTTCTTCGGATGCCCGCTGCGCCGACGCGCCCTACCCTGCCCGAACCTCCCTGCGCAGGATCGAGCCATGGCCGCCCAGAAGCCAAACATTCTGTTCGTGATGGCCGATGACATCGGCTGGTTCAACATCAGCTGCAACAACAACGGCGTGATGGGTTACCGCACGCCCAACATCGACCGCATCGCGCGCGAGGGGGCCAACTTCACCGACTTCTACGGGCAGCAGAGCTGCACCGCCGGGCGTGCCGCATTCATTACCGGGCAGTCACCGATCCGCACCGGGTTGACCAAGGTCGGGATGCCGGGCGCGACGTTGGGTTTGAGCTTCGAAGACCCGTCCATTGGCGAGTTCCTCAAGCACTTCGGCTACGCCACCGGCCAATTCGGCAAGAACCATCTGGGCGACCGCAACGAGCATCTGCCTACGGTGCACGGCTTCGATGAATTC
>JAEXNZ010000387.1 GCA_023439425.1 Pseudomonadota bacterium | reverse complement strand
CAACCGCATCGGCCGGTGGGGACCGGCCAATGACGGTGTACCACTCAACAACTTAGAACGGAGTAGACCGGCATGATGCAGGGGAAGGGCAGGACGGGGACGTGGTTGCTGTGGATTTTCATCCTTTCCGGCTTTTCAGGCCTGATCTACCAGTCCATATGGACCCAGTACCTGGGGCTGTTCCTGGGGCATTCCTCGCATGCGCAGTCGCTGGTGCTCATTCTGTTCATGGGCGGCATGGCGGTGGGCGCATGGCTGGTCAGCCGCTGGAGTGCAAAAGTGCGCCGGCCGCTGCTGGCCTATGCACTGATCGAGGTGGTGATTGGCCTGCTGGGCCTGTGTTTTGACGGCATCTACCAGGGCCTGACCGGCTGGGCCTATGCGCAGCTGCTGCCCATGCTGCCGGCCGGGCAGCTGCAACTGGTGCGCTGGCTGCTGGCCGCCGTGCTGGTGCTGCCGCAGTGCATTCTGCTGGGGGCGACCTTCCCGCTGATGAGCGCCGGCTACATCCGCCTGCAGGAACACGCCGAAGGGCGGGTGCTGGCCGGGCTGTACTTCTCCAACAGCCTGGGCGCAGCCATCGGTGCGCTGGCTTCCACCTACCTGCTGCTGCCCGCCATTGGCCTGCCCGGCACAGTGTTCTCGGCCGGCTTGATCAACATTGTGGTGGCCTTCCTGGTATACCCGCTGAGCAAGCGCGAAGAGGGCGATGAAGGCGTTGTGTCGCCCGCACCTGCGCCTGCCGCCGTTGCACCGGCGCTGCCGCGCCCGGTGCTGGTGCTGCTGGTGGCGGGGCTGACTGGGGCGGCCTCGTTCGTGTACGAGATCACCTGGATTCGCATGCTGTCGCTGGCCCTGGGTACCACCATCCACTCGTTCGAGTTGATGCTGGCTGCTTTCATCCTGGGCATTGCCCTGGGCGGCCTGTGGCTGAAGAATCGCGCCGACCGCCTGGTATCGCCGCTGGCCACCGCCGGCTGGATCCAGGTGTGGATGGGCATTGCCGCGCTGGGTTCCATGTTTGTGTACGCCAATGCCTTCGAGTGGGTGGGCTGGCTGATGCGGGTGATCAGCCACAGCGCCGAAGGCTATGGGCTGTTCAATGTGGCCAGCGCCGCCATTGCGCTGCTGGTGATGTTCCCGGCCGCATTCTTTGCCGGCATGACCCTGCCGCTGCTGACCCTGGCGCTGCTGCGTCAGGGGCATGGCGAAAAGGCCATTGGCCAGGCCTACGCGTTCAACACCGTCGGGGCGATTGTGGGCGTGCTGGCCGCCGTGCACCTGCTGATGCCCCTGCTGGGTCTGAAGTACGCCCTGCTGACCGCGGCCGTGGTGGACATTGGCCTGGGCCTGGTGCTGCTGGTCCGCTACAGCCCGATGCAGGCACGCCGCGCTGCACCCTGGGTGCCGGCGGTGGCCGTCTCAGCGGTGGCGGTGGTGGGGGCGGCCGTGCTGGTCAGCTTTGATCCGGCCATGTTGAATTCTTCGGTGTACCGCAGCGGGGCCACCACGCTGGGTGGCAGCGCGAAGGTGGTGTACCACCAGGATGGCAAGACTGCCACCGTGGGGGTGTTCGACTTCGGTGCCAAAGGCCAGGAGGTGCGTCGCATTGCCACCAACGGCAAGGTGGATGCCGCCATTGCCATGCACGCGGACCAGCCGGCAACGCCGGATGAATCCACCATGGTGCTGCTGGCAGCGGTGCCGCTTTCCATGCGCGAGCAGTTCGACCGTGTGGGCGTGATCGGCTTTGGCTCGGGCATGACCACCCACACCCTGATGGGCCACACCAAGGTGGGGCGGGTGGACACGGTGGAGATCGAGCCGGCCATGATTGAAGGCGCGCGCCACTTCGGGCCGCATGTGGCGCGCGCGTTTACCGACCCGCGCTCGCACCTGATCATCGACGATGCCAAGGCCTACTTCGCCTCGGTGCCGAACAAGTACGACCTGATCATCTCCGAGCCGTCCAATCCGTGGATGGGCGGCACCGCTTCGTTGTTCAGCACCGAGTTCTACCAGTACATCCCACAGCAGCTCAATCAGGATGGCCTGTTTGTGCAGTGGCTGCAGTTGTATGAAATCACCCCGGAGCTGGTCAACTCGGTGCTGTCCGCGCTGCTGGCCAACTTCAGCGATGCGCGCGCCTATCTGGCCGACGAGGGTGACCTGATTCTGGTGGCTTCGCCGCACGGCAAGGTGCCGGAGCTGGGAGGCAATGTGTTCAAGCAGCCGCTGCTGGCGGCCGACCTGGCCCGTATCGGGGTGGGTGACCTGCGTGGACTGCAGGACACCGTGGTGATGAACCGCAAGGGCCTGGAAGGCTATCTGGCGCTGTACCCGCACCGGATGAACTCGGACATGTACCCGGTGCTGAAGCTGCAGGCACCGCGTGCGCGTTTCGAGCGTGCGCAGGTGTCGGATTTCCATGCGCTCGGTACCGCGCCCTGGCCGTTGGTGCGTTACCTGGGCGGGCCTGCACCGCGCACCGGTCTGGAAACGGACACGCATCGGTTGACGCTGGGAACCGTGCGGCGCGGGCAGGGCGCGGACGAGTTGTTCTCGGCCCTGGTGGAAGGGCGCAGAGCCCCGCCGGTGGCCATGTCGGAACTGGATGCACTGCAGGTAGACGCCCTGCGCGGCCTGGCGGCCGCCTGTCAGCTGGGCCAGCAACCGCAGCGCAACGCCACCATGATTTTCTCGTTGGCCAGCAAGACCACCGCCTATCTGGACCCCGCACGGCTGCAGCGCATGTGGGTGAAGCCGGAGTGGCTGAACTGCGCGGCCGGTGAACCCACCGTGGACAATGCGCTGGCACTGGTGGCAGCGGTGGCCGAAGACCGCCATGCTGACGTGGTGCGGCTGGGGCAGGAACTGCTGGAGGGCGAGCACGGCACTGTGCTGTTGCAGGAGGGCGAGGCGGCGTTCTATGTGATGGGAGCGATGCAGTACGCCGCGCTGTCGGCACGCCAGCCGGAGGTCGCGCAGGCGCTGGTGGAGCGCTACTGGGCGCGGATGGATCGGCAGGTGCAGGCGAGTGGTTCGATGCGGTTGCTGGCTTTGTTGGCTTCGCGGAGTTGATCAAGGAGAGTTGCAATGAACGGATTCATCACACCAGCGCGGTTCATTCGGAATAGTCCCGGCATCAGGCGCAGCGGCGCATGGGCGCTTGCTGCGTTTCTGCTCTCAGTTAGCGGTGCACTGATTGCAGCCGATCTGCCGCCCAATAATCCACCTGTAGTGACGGACTACTGCGTCTCCACCGGCGGATGCTTCAAAAGCATGGCGGAGGCCGAGGCGGAGATGAATGCCGCGACGCCTCACTACAGCGGCATGATGCGGCAGAGCCGCACAATTCCAAGCGGTGAGAACGGGCTGAAGATCGAATACGCCGTTGATAACCGGCCGCCGAGGGTGCTGCATCCGCCGGTATATCAAATTGCGGGGCAGCGAGATTCCCGGCCCTATTGTCCTGGTATGGTGTCTGAGGGATATCCGTATCACCCTTCTCTGTGCTATTCGGACGAGTTGGGCATAGAGCAATATAAGACCAAGCATCTGACAAATACGGAGCAGTGCACATTCACCAATATTGAGGTGGTTGGCGACTACAGCCCTACACCCTCTTGGCATAATTCGGACACTCCAGGTACTTCTGGTTATGTGCACTACTCTCCTCCTTACAAGAGACTCGAGTGGGACATTTACTGCAGGGGCTGGGGCGATGTGCCGCCTGACCACAGATTCATGCAAGTCGCAAAGTTTCAGTCGTACGACTGTCCGGTGGCTTTCTCTGGCGCGAACACCACAACCCCAGAGCTTTCTCGACTGTGCCGCCCAAACAGGTCCATCCCCTATATCACCGTCCGCAAAATCCGGCAGACCGACTCCGCCCCTGCCAACTGCAACCCCTGTCATCCAGACAACGGCGACAAGTCCCGCGTCGAACCTGATTTTGCCTTCGCGGGCGGCAACTTCACCCGCTACTACCATTCGTTGCGCCAAGTGGTGCTGGAGCGCGCCTTCCCGGCGGGCTGGACTTTCACCTACAGCAGCCGTCTCGATTTCGCCGGCCGCTACCTGATCACCGATGACGGCTACTACGCCAAGCTTCGTCAGCTACCCTCCGGCAGCTTTGCGGTGGACAAGTCCGGCGGCGCGGTGCTGACCCGCATCTCCGATGCGTTGTACGAGCTGAAAAGTGCCAGCGGTGAGATTCGCAGTTTCGATGCAAGCGGCCGTCTGATCGCCATCCAGAACCTGAGCAATCCCGCCAGCGACGTTTCCATCACCTACCAGCCGGTGCTGATAGGCGGCACCACCAGCACGCCGCTGATTTCGCGCGTGACAGACAAGTCGGGCCGCGCCATTCAGTTCCACTATGACGACGCGCGCCTGGTGGCCATCGAGCTGCCCGACGGCGAGCTTGTGTCCTACGAACAGGATGCCATCGGCAATCTGGTTGCGGTCGATTATGGCAACGGCCAGGTCAAACAGTATCACTATGGTGAGCAGGGCAGCGGGCCGTACTTGCTGACCGGCATCACCGCCGAGGACGGTCAGCGCTACGCCAGCTTCAATTACGATCAATGGGACCGGGTTGTCTCCAGCGAGCTGCATGCAGGCAGCCAGCGCGTGGATGGCACCTACCTGTCTTATCAGGATGATCAGCACGCCACGGTCAAAACCCGCCTGGGTGAAATCCGATCGTACGTGTTCGCAAGCGACTTCTACCGGTCTCCGCTGACCGTGGCTGACTCCAGGGGCGCGCTGGCCACCACGCACGACACCTCCGGGCGCATGCTGAGCCGGGTGGATCGGCGCGGTGCCCGCAGCACCTCCAGCTACACTGGAGCGCAGCTCACGTCGACATCCGATGCCGTGGGCACGTCCGACCAGCGCACCACCGCCACCGACTGGGATGCCGCGCTGAACGTTCCGCTGGAACAACGAGTAAGTGACGCTACCGGGACGCTTCGCAACAAGACGCAGTGGACCTACAACACCCGCGGCCAAGCACTTTCCACCACCGAAACCGACCCGGTCACCGGTCAATCGCGCACCGCCACCACCAGCTACTGCGAACAGGCCGACGTCACGGCCGGCACCTGCCCGTGGGTGGGTTTGGTGAAGGCAGAAGTGGCCCCGGGCGGCACGCTGCCCACGACCTACACCTACTACCCCTCTGACGACAGTGCCTGCGCAACGCCGGGCGCGGCGTGCAGCCACCGCAAGGGTGACCTGTGGAAGGTGACCAACGCGCTGGGCCACACCGCCGAGTACCTGGCCTACGACAACGCCGGCAGGGTTACCCAGCAGAAAGACGCCAATGGCGTGTTGACCAGCTTCACCTACCACTCGCGCGGCTGGCTGGCCAGCCGGCGCGTGCACGGTGCTTCGGCGGCCGATGACCGGCTCTCCCAGATCGAGTACTGGCCCACTGGCCTGACCAAGCGCATCGTGGAGCCCGATGGCAGTTTCATCAGCCATCGCTATGACAGTGCGCACCGCCTGGTGGAGGTCAGTGACAGCAATGGCAACCACATCCAGTACGTGCTGGATAACGCCGGCAACCGCGTGGCCGAGAACACCCGAGACCCCGGCGGTGTCCTGACGCGCACCCTGAGCCGCCTGTACAACACCTTGGGTGAGCTGGTTACCCAGGCCGACGCATCCGCCAACCCCACCGACTACACCTACGACGGCAACGGCAACGCCACTACGGTGACCGATGCCTTCGGCCGGGTGAGCCGCAGTGATTACGACCCGCTCAACCGCCTCAAGCGCAGCCTGCAGGACGTCGGTGGCATCGAAGCGGAGGTGCAGTACCGCTATGACGCGCTGGACAACCTGGTCGAGGTCACCGACCCCAAGGGCCTGAAGACGCAGTACGCGCGCAACGCCTTTGGCGAGGTGGTCACCCAGATCAGCCCGGACACCGGCGTTACCACCATGACCTACGATGCGGCCGGCAACATGGCCACCCGCACTGACGCGCGGAGCATCACCGCCACCTACCAGCACGACGCACTGAACCGCGTCACCCACATCAGCTACCCGGACCCCACGCTGGACGTGGCCTACACCTACGACATCGCCCCGGCGGTATGCGCGGCGAATGAGCAGTTCAGCCGGGGCAGGGTAGGTACGGTGATCCATGCCGGCGGCAGCACCCAGTACTGCCATGACCGATTCGGCCAGCTCACCCGCAAGGTGCAGACAGTCAATGGCGTTGCCACCACCGTGCGCTATGGCTACACCGCCGGTGGCCGACTGGCTACGCTGACCTACCCGGACGGTACCGTGGCCGACTACCTGCGCGACAGCCTGGGCCGTATCAGCGAGGTGGGCGTCACCCGACCGGGACAGGCCCGGCAGGTGGTGGTGACCAATGTGACCTATGCGCCGTTTGGCCCCGCAACGGGATGGACGTATGGGAATGGGCGGACCCTGCAACGGCCGGTGGATCAGGATTACCGGACCATTGCCGTGCACGACCCGGCACCGGGCGGGTTGTCGGTGGGGTATGGGTATGACGCGGTGGGTGGGATTACAGAGCTGACCAATGGCGATGGCACGGAAGTGCTGGCGCAGTACAGCTATGACGCGCTTGGGAGGCTTACGCAGACGAAGGATGGGGCTACTGGGACGCCGATTGAGACGTATAGCTACGATGCGACGGGAAATCGGACATCACTAACCACCAGTGCGGGAACGCAGGCTTACACCTACGCTGCAGGCAGCCATCGCCTCGCTTCGGTGGATACTGAAACCCGCGACTACGATGCCGCTGGTAACACGCTCACTATCGAGGGGCAGGAGTTCGTTTACAGCGATGCCAATCGCATGAAACAAGTAAAGCAAGGTGGAGTGGTTGCGGAGGACTACGTCTACAACCATCGTGGCGAACGCGTTGAACGAGAGCCGGTGGCCACTGATGTCCAGTACTCGATCTACGACGAAGCGGGCCAGTGGCTAGCCAACTTCAACAATGTTGGGCAGGTCGAGCAGCAGGCAATCTGGATGGACGGCTTCCCGGTTGCGCTGATCACGGTGACATCATCTGGGGGGTATGAGCTGGCTTATGTCCAGCCGGATCATTTGGGCACGCCGCGTACAGTGATACATGATGCGCAGAATGCGGCTGTTTGGGAATGGAGCAGCAAGGTGGAGGCCTTCGGTAACCAGAGTCCAAACTTCGATCCAGATTCCGATGGCGCGAAGTTCGCTCTAGCCATGCGGTTCCCCGGTCAGACGTATGACGATAGTTCCGGACTCCACTACAACTATTTCCGCAACTATGACGCGTCGACCGGTCGATACATGGAGAGCGACCCCATCGGACTTCAAGGGTCAATGTCAACATACGGGTATGTGGATGGGAATCCAGTTCGATGGAGCGATCCTCTGGGCCTGGTCCGGTGGGATGGAACAGTGCTCGCAGGATCTGCGGCGCGCTATGGCGCGGTTGGTGCGTACGTGTTTAACCTCACTTCTCAATGTGTCAAAGGTCGAAAGGCAACAGTGCTGTATAGGGCGGCGGCCGGCGGAATCGGCTTGGGCGTGAAGGGGTTGCCTTGGATCAATGGAACGGCAAGCAAGGTTAGCCTCGAGGACTACCTTCCTGATATCTACCCATACAACATGAATGGAATGTTCTTCCAAATGGGATTTGGTGTTTCCGTGCTCGGCACCGGTGCCGGATGCTATGGCTATCAGTTGGGTAGTGGCTTCACTCCCGCGATGACGAAGTGGAGCAATATGTGTGGATTTGGAGGCGCGGGCCTGGATGCAAGCGCGAGCATGATGTGGGGGTCGGGTGAGGTTGTAGGAGGGGTGAAATGGGAGGCTTGTGACGAGTGTGAGCCTGTCGATAGTCGCTTCTAGGAATGGGTATGAAAACAGTTAAACAAATCGTCGTCTCATACTTTGTGGCCGCATTCCTTACATATGTCGCGGTGATACTCTTCATGGGATTTGGCCCGGTTTTCATTGATGGAGAGCTCGCCATACTGAAGACCAATAAATACACGTTGATCGGATCGCTTGTAATGTTCTGGCCGGTGTACTTTGTTCGAAGGTATAGGGCTCGTAAGAGGTGAATGCTGTGCGACAGAGGTGATGGGGCGATGCCAACCTGCTGGGGGTGCCCCGGAATGCAGTGAGGACATTGAGTTATTTCACAATCTGATTAGGACTAGATCCGGCCACTGGCCGGGAGACTGCCTTGGCAGCTTTCTCCTGCAATGGATACACCTTGGAAAGCCTGGAGGATTCGATCAGCGGTGTTGCCCAGAGCGTGAAGAGAAATATCGGCGACGGAGCGAAAGCGTGGCAACCCCGCATCGAGGCGCGAGTATGGAGCCGGGAGGGGTTGAGGTCTTGCCTCAGTCTCTCCGCGAAAATGATCAGGCTGGTTGCCGGTGTCTCAGCCTCTTTGGACTTTGTCCCCCGCCAGAGAGTTGGGCGCGAAGAGACGGGTCTTGGAGGAGAGGCTGTCTTTAGCGTTGATGCTCAATCTCCTGAGTTGGTGGTGCTTTTCATCGGAGACTCTCCAGAGACTGGGCAAGAGTCAGTAATTTCCAAGGTGGTCTGCCTGCAGTACAGACCGGAATACGTACAAGCATCGATTGCGAAGTCTATCGCCCTTGCACAGGCCAAGTTGAAAGCGGAGACGTCGCTCTGGCATCCACAAGTTGGTGTTCGTCTATCCAGCGACCGGAGGATTTCGCCCGAGTTGGCCCTATCTGCAGATATTATTCAGCGGATGGGGTCCTGCGAGGCATCTCTGGACTTCGATCCATATGTGTAACTCGAAATGTCCGTCGGCTTCCGGGTAACGGC
>JAEXNZ010000202.1 GCA_023439425.1 Pseudomonadota bacterium | reverse complement strand
GTACATGCCGACCGAGCGACCGAGACCCTTATCACCAACGTGCGTGCGCACACCGCCGCGATCCGCACCGACGCCGGTCCGCTGCCGGTCAGCGTGCACGACGGGCTGCCCGGCGATGCCTGGGTCTGCTCGCCTACCAGTACCTATGCCGACTACGCGGCAGAAGAAGCCGCGCGCTACCTTCCGCCCTGGGCCGCGCCGCTTTCGCGAACGGGTATTGCCGCCATCGGCGTGCCGCTGCGGAGCGGTGGCCTCGACCGCGCCGTGTGCGTCAACAACTGGCTGCTGTCCACCAATCTGTATCCGTCGCTCGCGCAGGTGAACCCGGTCGCGGTGGTGGCGGAGGCGACAGAACGGTGGCCGCAGCACGCGGTGTGGTTCCGCTCCCTCAACGCCGACGACAATGCGGACTGGATCGACGCGCTGCGCGCTGCAGGCTGTGTGCTCGTCGCCAGCCGGCAGGTGTATCTGTACGACGCGTTCGAGACCCTGCATCGCCGGCATCAGAACCTGCGCTGGGACATCGCGCTGCTGCGCAAGACGCCGTTACGGCATTGCCCGGATGCGGACATCGTCGATACCGACTACGCGCGCATCGCCGAACTCTACGCAATGCTGTACATCGGCAAGCATTCTCGCTTCAACCCGGTCTACACCGCCGGGTTCCTGCGCCTGTGGCACCGTGCCGGGCTGCTTCAGTTCGAGGGCTTTCGCGACGAGGATGATCGTCTGGCGTGCATCGTCGGGCTGTTCCGGCTCGGCCGCACCGCCACCGCCCCCATCGTGGGCTACGACACCGCCCAGCCACAGAAGCGGGGCCTGTACCGGCTGGCCACCGCGTGTGCGTATCGCGCCTGCCAGGCCCAGGGCTGGCGTTTGAACTTCAGTGCCGGTGCTGCGGGTTTCAAGCGGCTGCGCGGCGGTGTGCCTTCCATCGAATACAGTGCCGTCTACGCCCGTCATCTGCCGCGCCGAACGCGCGCGGTGATCTCGGCGCTGTCGGCCACAACCTGCAGGCTCGGCGTACCGCTGCTGCGTGGATTTCAACTATGAGTACCTGGAACCCCTTGCTTTACACCCACTGGTACGCGGTTGCGCGCTCGGAGGAAGTCGGCACGCGCCCGTTGGGCATCACGGTGCTGGACACGCACATCGCCCTGGCTCGAAGCCAGGACGGCGACGGTACCCTGATCGCCCTGGAGGATCGTTGCCCCCACCGCCACGCACCGCTGTCGGCGGGCTGCGTCAAAGGCGGACACCTGGCCTGTCCCTACCATGGGTGGGCGTTCGATGCCCAAGGCGCACTGCGCGGGGTGCCCGGACTGCCGTCTGAGCACACCCCGCCGGGCGTGCGGGTACGGGCATTTGCCACCTGCGAACTCGATGGCTTCGTGTGGCTGCGCCCGGGACCGGCAGGGGCTGACCAGCCCAATGCCATGGTGCGCGCCACCGATCCGGGAACGCGCCGCTTCATCTGGCAGACCCGCTGGGCGGCCAACGTGGTGGACGCCATGGAGAACTTCCTGGATCCGATGCACACCCACTTCATCCACGCCGGGCTGGTGCGCAGTGACGGCGCGCGCGCGCGGGCCACGGCAGCGTTCACTCCCACGGCCGAGGGCTTCAGCGTCGACTACCAGGGCCTACCGGCCCAGTCAGGTCTGCTGTATCGCCTGTCCGAGTCGGAGCGCACCGGTGAGCGCGCGCATTTCGCCGCGCCGGGCAGCACCCGCATCGAGTACACCTACGCCAACGGCAGCCGGGTGCTGATCGACCTGCACTTCACGCCGCGCAGCGCGCACGAAACGGATGTGTTCGTCACCCTGCATGTGGAGGGGCGCTGGGCTCCGGCGTGGGCGGTGCGGCTGTTCGTGTGGCCGTTCCTGAAGCGGGTGAACGACCAGGATGCCGCCATGCTGCGCCTGCAGTCCGACAATAAGGCCCGTTTCGGCGCGAGGCAGGGGGCGTCCACGTCACTGGATCTGGTGCGTGGCACGTTGGAACATTTCTGGTCGCAGGGTGCGTTGCCGTCAGAGGCGGTACCCCGTGCGGTAGAGATGCTGCTGTAGCAGCATCTCTACGTCGCGCATTACTTCTTCTTCATGCACTCATTGAAGACGACGGGGCAGGTGGCCGCGCCCGCGCTGATGCACTGGGTCATCGCGATTTCCTCCGCTTCGGCCTGGGTGGCACCTTGGCCGCCGAAGCTGTCCACGCGCCCGTCGGCCTTGTGCAGGCGGATGGCCGTCATGCACTGACCGTAGGGCACCGCGACCAGCACCTTGCAGTCACCGCCGCCGCACTTGCTGATCGCCGTGTCCTTGGCATCGGTTTCGTTCAGACCCCAGTGGATGGCATAGGCCTTGGGGCCGCTGCCGGCGGCAATGGCGGTCCAGGGCTCGGCCATGCGCATGACGCCTTCGGCGCGGCGATCCAGGTTTTCCTTTGCCCACGGAACAGAGCTGTCAAAGTCCTTCTTGAGATCGATCTTGGCCGTCGAGGTGCCGCGACGTTCCAGGGGCTTGGCAATGTAGTCCTGCGCACCCGGGAAGTACTCGAACTTCGGCGAGGCAATATCACCCTTGGCGATGCGGTTCATGCGATGGAAGAAACGATCGAGGCCGCTGTACGCATACTTCCAGCCGGTGCACATGGCCTGCTCGTTGGGGCTGTTGCAGTTGCTGCCGCCCGCTGCGGTGCAGGCAGCGTTCGCTGACGCTCTGGCCTTCTCGCGGGTCTCGCCCTGTTCCCAGTACATGCCGCCCTGTTCACTGTAGGACGGCGCAACGCAGCTGTTGGCGAAGGTGAGGATCGGCGAGCAGACGCCCTTGCACTTGTCCATGGCATCCATCAACGGGATGGTTTTGTCCTCGGCGTTGAGCTTGACGTTCCAGGAGCCGTCCTCGGTGCTGACCACGACCACGCCCCACCAGTCACGGGTGGCGTCCCTTTTCACTTTGGCGATTTCCGCCGCCATGATGTTGGCCCGGATCTCGGCGCGTGCCACGTCTTCCGCAGTGTAGACATACACTGCGGCCGCTTGGCTCTGCTGCCAGCCTATGTAGTTCATCTGCGCCCGGAAATCGCGCTGCGCCTGTGCCTGGCTCCCCTGCGCCAATGCCGGCACCAGGGCCAGCAGCGCACCCGCAAGTCCGATCCGGACGGCCTTAGAAACAGTAGTCACTTTGCGACTCGCACTTTGCTCCGCCGGCGGCCTTGCACTGCTCCAGCGACTTCTGGGCCAGCTCGCCCGGCTTGGTCTTGCCGGCTTCTTCCACGTTGACGAACAGGGCACGGATGTTCGGCTTGGCCTTCTTGTCTACCGCCAGGCCCATGCAGTGGTTGCGCACCGGGAAGGTGATCAGCTCAACGCAGTCCTTGTAATTGTCGTTGCATTCCTTCAACGAACGAATCCTGGCCTCGGTCTTGCTGGCGCCCATGTTGCGGCTGAACTGCTGGTCGGCGTCGCTGATCGCCATGCTCATGTAGATTTCCATGCCCTCGGGCATCTGCGCGCTCATGGTCCCGGGCGGCGGCATGTCGGCCGGGTTCTGGGCGAAGGCGGTACCGGTGGCCAGAATGGCCAGCAGCGTCCAGCGCGCCCGGCGTGGGCGAGGTGCGGTGTGCTTCATGTGTTGTCCCCGTTGAATGACCGGGCCCGGTGCGACCGGTGCCTCTGGTTGCATACGATAGCGGGGAATGGGTGGTCGGCGTATAGGGGTTTTCCTACAACGGCTGACGGATTGTAGTGACCTGCTTTTCGCAGGGTGGGTCGGAAGCGTCGTCGTCCTCGTTCTCCCGGTAGGGACGCGCGCAGACATATTGCGCTCTCGAAGAGCAGGAGAAGCGTCTTGGATCCCTTGCAACGTCTGCATTGATGAGCGGGGCGCGGCGCGTGTAGGTCATTTCTGATGCTCTTGCGGGTGATAGTCATCTTCACTTGCCCCGTGTGCTGCTGCATTGTCCGCGGCACCACATTACAGGGGCACGACATGCGCCAACGACCCATGGGATCTTCTGGAAACCTGACTGCCGGCACCCTAGCTGGGGCGCATCCTCCGTTGCGGTGGCGATTTCGCCCTTGGCTGATTGCAGCAGGTGTACTGATGGCTGCACAGCCAGTGCACGCACAACAGCTCGTCTCAGATCCGCCTGCGCTCATGCAGAAGATCTTCCAGTACTTCCTCGATGCGAAGGAGTACTCGGAGGAAGCGAAGCGATGGGGGCAGACGGAAAACCAGATAAAGGAAATGCAGTCCATCTTCAGCGCACTCGAGTTCGAGATGGCCCTTCCTGATGGGATGCGCATGGAAGCCGTGGCGGATGACTACCTTGTCGATAAAGTGTGTGGAAAAGGCAGTGGTGCGTCACTGCTGCAGCAAGGCTTCGCAGCGCTGAACATTGGTAAAGCTGCTGATGTGCAGAGGGAGCAGCGGAACATCTGTGTGAGCATCCAGATGGCGCAGAATCGTAAGTACAACGATTCGTTGGAGTTCCTGGGGAAGACCATCCAGCAGGCCAAGGAGGCGGAGCGTCAGAACCTCGAGTCCCGGAATTTGGACAACAACACCTCAGGAAGTGTGCAGGCGACACAGAGTGATTCGGCACGGCTGGGTAACCAGTTGCAGGTGCTGGCCCAGGAATGGTCAACACGGATGCAGGCTTACGATGCTTACATTGCGGCCATGCAGACGCGCCAGAACGTCATCGCCAGAGCAGCGTTCAAAGGCGACTCCCACCTTCGCGTAGTAACCGATGCGGTGAAAACCATCGCTCTCAAAGAGGCACTGGACCAGTGGGCACAGGAATGATCATGTGGCTTGCGGGGGGCGGACCCACCATCGGCGACTTCGCCTTCTTCAGTTTGATTCTCGAGGCGCTCGAGAAGAAGGTGTCCAACTTCGGCGGTGAAGTGCTTGGCAGGTTCATGGAGTGGGTCGGCTTCATGGGCGTGGTGCTCTTGACCCTCTGGGTGGTGATGCAGGGGTATCGCATCATGACCGGCCGCAGCCGCGATTCGGTCATGCTCACGGTGAGCGACGTGGCATGGAAGACATTGATCGTCAGCATGGCGTCGACCATGTCGCTGTTCGGGAAAAGCCTGGTCGTGCTTCTGACCACGAATCTGCAAGGAGTCATCTCCACGCTCGTCACCGGCCAGCACGACTTGCCGGCGAAGCAGGTAGATGCCGTTCTGTGGCAGATGCAGGTAGCTCTTGCCAGCATGGACGCGATATCTGTGATCAATGATCCAGCATTGGAAAGCGAGAAGGCGCAGGCAAAATTCCTGATCGGCCTTGGAACAGGCGGACCGGCCATCACGGCCGGTGCCATGTTGCTGCTTTACCAGATTGCGATGTCGCTCTTCATCGGCCTGGGTCCGTTGTTCATTCTGTGCCTGCTGTTCGATCAGACCAAGGCGTTGTTCCAGAAGTGGCTGATGTACGGAATAGGCACCATGTTCTCGATGGCCGTGCTTTCCGTCATGGTCGGGTATGCGTTGGGCATTGTGATAGCGGTATCGAAGGCGTTCTGGGTCGACACCCTGGTGACAGGGCTTCTACTGGGGGGCGACGGGGGGACCAGTTACAGCAGCCAGGCCATGCAGCAGGGTGGGTTGGGGCTGATTCTGACCGTGCTCATTGTCAGTGCTCCGCCGATGGCCGCCATGTTTTTCCAGGGTACCTTGGGCAGCTTCATCGCACACTCCCAGGTGGGCGGGGCACAACCTGCGGCGCAGAATGCGTCAGTTGCGTCTGCGCCCGGTTTGGTGAGCGCGTCATCGCAGGCAAGTGAGCAGCTCTCCGCCCCGCAACTTGTGCTGCCCGGAGCGGGCCAGCGAGCTGCCTTGCCGAGTCCGGCGCATGCGCCGGGGCGGTTGGGGCTTGCGAACCAGCGGGACGCATGAACTGTCGTGCCTCGCGATGCTGCAGTGCAGCGATAGGGGGGCGTGGTTCGTCCCGATTGTTATGCCGCCCAGCGGTTAACAGGATTTTACGGCCCAAGATGTGATCTTCTTCAAAGTTTCTTCACTTTGTCGCGACGCGGATTTCACGATTGGTGTAGGGTGTCCGCGTCGGGGATCCCGGCCGTGGACGGAATGGACATTCAAAGGGGGCTTTGAATGTCGTGACTTGCAGTGATCCACCTCATTCAACTCCAGCTTCAAGGACGAATACATGCGTAAAGCATCGCTTCACTCCCGGCACGTGCGTGCCTGCCGTTCCACCTCGCTGCTGCTGATGCTGCCATTCGCGCTGGCCACGGCCCACGCGCAGGACGCGGCGGATGCACCTGCTCCAGCGCCGGCAGCGGAAGCGGCGGCACCTGCGCCTGCAGCTGCGCCTGTTGCAGAAGAAGCTGCCGCCACGATTGAAGCACCGACTGTGCCGGCTGCAGAGCCGGCTCCGGCCGAGACCGCAGCCGCAGCCGCAGCAACCGTTGCACCGCCGGCCCCACGCCCGCTGGTAGTACCGGTGCTGGCCAACCAGGACAACGCCATCGAGCGCCAGCTCGGCGCACGCTGCCCGAACGATCTGGCCGCGCGTCTGGCATCCCAGGACAATCTGCTTGTAGGTGCCTGCCAGGGCGTCATGCCGGCCCATCTGGCCAATGCATTAAAGGCCATCCCCGAACAGCAGCTGCTGCTGCCGCGCGCGGCGCGTGAGCGTCAGCTCAGCCAGAAGGCGTGGTTCAAGGCGGTTCCGGGCTATGGCGTGCGTCCGGACTTCATTGCCGTGCAGAACGGTCTGTGGGTGCGCTCGTTCGAAGGTGCCGATCCCTCAACCACGGTGTATCTGGTCTCCGGTCCGTTCACCTGCGTGGATGGCCGTTACCCGGATGAGAACGCGGGCAAGACCATGCGCCTGTCTGCCGGCAGCTGCCGCGAGGCGCTGGTCGAGCAGCGGGTGTACCAGGTCACCGCGAGCGGCGCACCGCAGGACATCACCGCGCAGGTGATGCCGGCGCAGCCGCTGCTGTCCGATGCCGACAAGAAGCGCTACGGGGTGGAAGGCACCGGCGTGCAGCTGGACCCGGGCAAGCTGCAGTATGGTCCGGCGCTGCGCTGGTATGCCGATGTTTCCACCGAAGGCAAGGCCGAGCCGCGCACCTACGGTGAGTGGGGCCGCTTGCACCTGGGCTTCCTGGTGTGGACGGGCGAGCGCTTTGAACCGCGCGATACCGTGCCGCGTGGCCTGTGGGCGTGTGATCCGGTAGCCCCGGGCGATGCGGCGTGCAGTGGTTATGCCGATGCCGGGCGTGATCCGTTCGTGGTCAACAGCACGGCAGTGGCGGGGCAGAGCGCCGCGCCGTAAGGCGTTGGTCTTGATGAATCAATCGGCCGCGATCAATGCGAATCGCGGCCGCATCACGCCCTCATGCTCCACCTGGGCGCAGAACATGTCGTAAGGGCGCACCCAATCGCCGCTGTCTTTATCCAGTGGCCGATACAGCACCAGCGGTTCCAGCGTTTCGCTGTGGCGTACCACGCCGAGCACGCGGTAGTTGCCGCCTTTGAAATGGCGGTAGTGCCCGGTGGGCAGGGTAGGGAGTGGGGCGAGATCTGTCATGGGGGCGCATTTTACGCGTCGGCGAGCGGCCCCGCACGGCACGCCAGGACCAGCTGCGTCA
>JAEXNZ010000146.1 GCA_023439425.1 Pseudomonadota bacterium | reverse complement strand
CACATGTACAGGCGGGCACGCTCGTGCAGGTGCTGCAGGACTGGTGCGCGCCGTTTCCGGGCTATCACCTGTATTACCCCAGCCGCCGGCAGTCATCGCCGGCGTTTACCCTGCTGCGGGATGCGCTGCGCTACACGGATTAAACCTCAGCGCAGCGGAGCCTCGACGTCACTGTACGCCTGCACCGCCGGTGGCAGGCGCTCGCCTTGGACCTTGACGGCGGCAACCGCCGCGTTGAGTTCCTGAAGCTCGCCGTTGCTGAAGCTTACTTCTGCGGCGCTCAGGTTTTCCTGCATGTGTGCCATCTGGGTAGTGCCCGGAATCGGCACGATCCATGGGCGCTGTGCCATCAGCCACGCCAGTGCGATGGCGGCCGGTGTCGAGTTCTTGCGCTCGGCCCAGGTGGTGAGCAGCTTCACCAGCGCCAGATTGTGTTCGATATTCTCGGGGGTGAACCGGGTCTCGATGGCGCGGATGTCGCCTTCGGCGAAGCGCGTTCTACCGTCAATCGCACCGGTCAGGAAGCCAACGCCGAGCGGACTCCACGGAACGAAGCCGATGCCGAGCTCGGCGCAGACGGCCAGCACTTGCTGCTCCGGCCCGCGCCAGAACATGGAGTATTCGCTTTGCACGGCCGTCACCGGCAGCGCGGCGTGTGCACGGCGCAGGGTCTGCAGGCCCATTTCGCACAGGCCCCAGTGCAGCACCTTGCCCTCGCCCATCAGGTCCTGGATGGCACCGGCCACGTCTTCAATCGGCACCTGCGGGTCGACACGGTGCTGGTACAGCAGGTCGATGCGATCGGTCCGCAGGCGCTTGAGCATGCCTTCCACCACCTGTTTGATGTGGTCCGGCCGGCTGATCAACCCCGGCCCACGCGCGCCAGTCTTCAGGTCGATGTTCCAGCCGAACTTGGTGGCGATCACCACCTCGTTACGGAACGGAGCCACGCCTTCGCCCAGAATCCGCTCGACCTCGTGCGGGCCATAGGCCTCGGCAGCATCATAGAAGGTCAGGCCACGGTCGAACGCCGCGCGGATGATGCGAAGCATCTCCGGACGCGAGGGAATGGTGGTCTGGTAGGTGCGGCTCATGTTCTGCACGCCCAGCCCGACGCTGGAGACCTGCAGCTTGCCGAGCATGCGGCGGCCGGACAGTCGCGGTGACGCATCGCTTGATGCGGCGTTTGCCACGGGCGCGCTGAGTGCGCTGGCGAGCGGTAGGGCCGCCAGCGTGGCGGCACCCTTGAGCAGCGAGCGGCGTTGGGGATTGGTGGGCGGGTGGCTCATGGCGTGCTCCGATCGGGTTCAGGGCGAAGGTGCCGGGGTTTGTTCAAGTGCCTGCAGTGCACGGGTCGATGCCGCGGTATCACCGCTGCTCGCCAGCAACTGCGCCACGTGCTGCAACTGCGCGCGGCTTAAACCCACGCGTTGGCTGGCTGCCATATGCGAGCGCAGCTGTGATTCCACGCCCGGCATCGCCGCGAGTGCGCCCACCGTAGCCAGCTCGCGGCTTTGCCAGTCCAGGTTGTCGCGCTCGAAGATGTCGCCAAACAGGTGCGTCTGCAGGTACTGATTGATGATGGGGGCGAAGTCCATCACCGGCCCCTTCACCGGGGCACCGGAAATGCGGGTCTGGTTGGCAGTGCCGACCTGGCGCAGTGCCTCACCCACCGGCACCTCACCCGTAGGCGGCTGACCGGCCTCGGTGGCCACGCCCCTCGCCTTCCGGTCGTCCACCACCTTCATCAGTTCGGTCAGCGCATTGAGGCTTTTCGGAAAGCCCGTGTAGGCGTACATCTGCACCAGTACTTCCTTCGCCTCGCTCACCGTGAGGCCGGCATCCAGCCCTCGATTCAACGCGGCGTTCAATTGAGGCAGGTTGCTGGTGGCAGCTGCGGCCGCGATCAACGGGATGGACTGCTGTTTGGCCGTCAACGGGCCGGGCACCTTCGCCTCGACGCTGGCTGCGGCCTCGTCGTACTCCGACTCACTGACCTGCTCCATCCATGTCACTGCCTTGCCGTCGGCCACACCGGTCACGGTGAGGTGGGTCATGGCGCTGTGCGGCGCGGCCCCGTGCCAGTGCTTCACGCCCGCCGGGCAGACGACGACGTCACCGGCTTGAATCTGCTGTGCGGGCTTGCCCCACTCCTGGGTGAGACCAACGCCGGAGGTGACTACCAGGCGCTGTCCTGCCGGATGGGTGTGCCAGGCCGAACGCGCGCCGGGTTCAAAGGTGACGTAGGCGGACGAGGCTGGTACTTCGGCATCGGCTGGGAACAGCGGGTCCACTTGTACCTTGCCGGTGAAGTTCGCGGCAGGTCCGGTCGTGGTTGCCTGCGTGCCGGCCCGTGTGATCTGTTGGCCTGGTGTTTCGGCAGCGCCTGCGAACGGAGCGGCCATGGACAGCGCGGCACCCAGCAATGCGTTGCTGGCGGCTTTGGTACGGCGTGCGGTCATTGCAGGGTCCTTGCGTAGAACGGGGTGAGCTTGGCCACGGCGGCGTCCACGTATTTGGGAACCCAGTAGGTTTCGATATGGGTGGCACCGTCGATCAGCGCCATTTCCTTGTCGGCCGTGCCGGAGGCGGCGGCATAGGCGGCCACGGTCATGTACAGGCTGTCGGCCTTGCTGCCGGCGATCATCAGCAGCGGCTGGTTGATCAGCGCCATCTGCTCGGTGGCATCGAAGCGCATCAGATCCAGCAGGCTGCTGGTGGTGTAACGGAATGTGGAGCCGGGATGGGCATGGGTCTTCCAGTAGTACGCGTAGCCCTGCCGGTACAGGTCGAACGGCAGCTTGGCGATCTGTTCGTCGCTGAGATTGGCGTCGCCGGAGTACAGCACTTCGCCGCCGGCGGCCTGTTGCGCGCGTGCGGCTGATGCCTGCTGCAGGCGCTGCTGGATGGAGTCCAGCTGGGTGTCCTGATAGCCGTTGCGACGTACGCGGCCGGAATTGAACATGCTCAGGGTGGCCACGGACTTGAAGCGCTTGTCGGTCTGGGCGGCCGCTAATGCGTAGCCACCACCGCCGCAGATGCCGAGCAGCCCGATGCGTTCGGCGTCTACGCCCGGGTAGGTGGAAAGGTAATCCGCCATGCCGTGGATGTCTTCGATGCGATGCACAGGCATGTCCACGTTGCGCGGCTCCCCGCCGCTGCCACCCTGGTAGGCCGCATCCGCGGCAATGGCGATGTAGCCCAGCTCGGCCAGGCGCTGGGCGTACAGGCCGGCGACCTGCTCTTTCACCCCGCCGTTGGGGTGGGCGACCACGATCGCGGCGTACTTCTTCGTTGCTGCGTAGTTGGCCGGGGTGTACACATTGGCCGCGATGCGGATGCCATCCAGATCGTAGGTGACCGGGTGGATGTTGACCTCACCCGGCGCGTTCTCGGTGAGCGCGCCTTCGTAGGTCAGGGTAAAGGGGTTAAGCGGGTAGTCGGCGGCAGATGCACTGACGGCGGCAAGGCCGAGCGCGGTCGCCAACGCCGCAGCCTTCAAGGCGTTCCTCATCGGGAAGTCTCCAGGTCCAGAGTTGGACCCAAAACTATCCCGCGGCGACTAATAGAAACAGATCATCAGCTGGATATCAGTCATGCGCGTGAGATATGAATCTCTGGATCAGGTCAGCATCAGCCAGAGGCCATAGAGGCTGATCAGTGCGCCGGCACCCAGCATGGCCCAGGCAACGCCATTGAAGCGGTGGAACACCTTTTCCAAACCGAGCCCCAGTGCGATGGCGGCAAGGCCGAAGCCCAGCCAGACCACCGCCGCAACGTTGTCGGGTGAGTTCCAGAAGGACCCAGGCGCACCTACCGCAGCAAACAGAAGACTCAGGCCCATGGACGGATTCTCGAAGTGGACGACTGGGTGAACACTAGGAAGTTGGCTGTCCGGGCCGGGTGAAGACGCAGCAAGATCCCGCAAACGCCCTGCCCGCCCCTGCGGTACGCTCGTGACCGGTCAACGACACGGAGCAGGCGTCATGGGTGCGGCACGCAAGGCCCTTTGGTACATCGAGAGCCACTTTGCCGAGAATCCCTCGCTGGCGCAGATTGCAGCGGCGGTTGAGCTTTCGCCCTTCCACCTGTCGCGGCTGTTCCAGGTGAGTACCGGCACGTCGATGGCGCGCTACCTGCGCGGGCGTCGGCTGAGCGAGGCAGCACGCACCCTGGCGGGCGGTGGCACGGCCATTCTGGATGTGGCGTTGGGGGCGGGCTACGCCTCGCATGCGGCCTTTACGCATGCCTTTACCGAGCAGTTCAAGCGGGCGCCCGAGCAGGTGCGGCGCGAGGGGCTGGACGGGCTGGGGCTGGTTGAGGCGATCCGGTTGGACGCACCTGTCCTGCCTTGCGAGGTGGAGCCGGTGCACCGCCGGGTGGCGGGATTCCGGGTGGCGGGCGTGTGCGCGCGGCATACGGCTGCCA
>JAEXNZ010000048.1 GCA_023439425.1 Pseudomonadota bacterium | reverse complement strand
GCCCGACCGTTGGTCGGGCGGCCTTAAAGTCCAGAGCTCCCCGTGCCCAAAACCTTCCATCGAACTGACCGTGTTTCCGCCCAGCTCCGCCGTGAACTGGGAACCCTCGTGCACAACGCAGTGCGCGAACACGGCCTGCCGTCGGTAAGTGTTTCGGACGTGGAAATCACCCGTGACATGGCGCATGCCAAGGTCTTCGTCACCGCGCTGATGCCGGAGCGTTCGGCGGAAGCGGTCAAGGGTCTTAAAGAAATCGCGTGGGGCCTGCGCATGGAGCTGGCGCGTGCGATGAAGCTGCGTCACGTACCCGAACTGCACTTCCACTACGACGATTCGGTGGATCGCGGCGAGCATATCGACAACCTGCTGCGTGATCTGCCCGATACGCTGGCGGCTGAGAAATCCCGCAAGGCCGACGGCGAAGACGACGCCAACTGATACCACGCCGGGCACCGCCCGGCGTTTTTGTATTGCACCTATTCTATGAATCGAATCACGTTCCGCCGCCTGGACGGCATTCTGCTGCTCGACAAGTCGACCGGCATGAGCTCCAACGCCGCCCTGCAGGTGGCCCGCCGCCTGTTCCGCGCCGAGAAGGGCGGCCATACCGGCAGCCTCGATCCGCTGGCCACCGGCCTGCTGCCGCTGTGCTTTGGCGAGGCGACCAAGATCGCCGGCCTGCTGCTGGGCTCGGCCAAGGCCTATGACGCCGAGGTGGTGCTGGGCCAGACCACCGATACCGACGATTCCGACGGCACCGTGCTGTGCGAACGCCCTGTCCCGGCGATCTCGCCGGCGCAGCTGGAGGCGGCTCTGGCTCCCTTGAGGGGTCGTATACGACAGCGCGCCCCGATCTATTCGGCGCTCAAGCAGGGCGGCGAGCCGCTGTATGCGAAGGCCCGCCGCGGGGAGGCCATCGAGGCCCCGGAGCGCGAGGTCGAGGTGCACGCGATCGAGGTGCTGGACCAGCAGCCGACGCGGTTGAGCCTGCGCGTGACCTGCGGTTCAGGAACCTACATCCGCAGCATCGCCCGTGACCTGGGCGAAACCCTGGGCTGCGGCGCGCATATCGCTGGCCTGCGGCGGCTGTGGGTGGACCCGTTCCGCGACGCGCCGATGGTCACGCTCGACACCCTGCGCCAGTTCGTGGAGCAGGGCGACGAGGCCGCCATGGATGCGCTGCTGCTGCCGTTGGCGGAAGGTCTGGCGCATTACCCCCGCGTCGAACTGGATGCTGAACAGGCGCGTCGCTTCTGCATGGGCCAGCGCCTGCGCAACGCCGACTGGGCGCAGGGCGGGGTGGCCGTGTACGGGCCGGAGGGCCAGATCCAGGGCCTGGGACAGGTCGACGAGACCGGTCTGCTGGCTCCGCAGCGCCGCTTCAACCTGTGACCTGACGCACCCGGCGCTTGTCCCGGAAGCCCCCGACCGTTACAATTTCGCGGCCTTTTCAAGGCAGCCCGCATCTGCGGGTTCATCTTTCCGTTCACGGCGAGTCACGCGGTACGCCACTGCGGCGTTTCTGCGGGCCACGCATCTAAAGAGAAAAAGACATGGCGATCGACACCCAGAAGGTTATTGAAGACAACAAGCGCAGCGCCGCCGACACCGGTTCCCCGGAAGTCCAGGTCGCCCTGCTGACCGCCCGCATTGAACTGCTGACCGGCCACTTCAAGACCCACAAGAAGGATCACCACAGCCGTCGCGGCCTGCTGCAGCTGGTCAACCGCCGCCGCAGCCTGCTCGACTACCTGAAGAAGAAGGACGTCGAGCGTTACAAGGCCCTGATCGAAAAGCTCGGCCTGCGTCGCTAAGCAAGAACCCCGACCGCGGCGCAGGAATGCGCCGCGGTTTTGTTTTGGTAGTACCGCATCACATTGCCTGGACCGGAACAGCCGGTCACCCGCAGGCGGCAAGGGTCGCCGGCGGTCCATTCGCAGACAGCATCATCCAAGGAAATCCCCCGTGGCAAAAATCACCAAAACCTTCCAGTACGGCAAGCACACCGTCACGCTTGAAACCGGCGAAATCGCCCGTCAGGCCAGTGGTGCCGTCATCGTCAAGATGGACGACACCGTGCTGCTGGTCAGTGCCGTGGCCGCCAAGAGCGCGCGCGAAGGCCAGGACTTCTTCCCGCTGAGCGTTGATTATCAGGAAAAGTTCTACGCCGGTGGCCGCATCCCGGGCGGCTTCTTCAAGCGCGAAGGCCGCGCGACCGAGAAGGAAACCCTGATTTCGCGTCTGATCGACCGCCCGATCCGCCCGCTGTTCCCGGAAGACTACCGCAACGAAGTGCAGATCATCGCCACGGTGATGTCGCTGAACCCGGACGTCGATGGTGACATCGCCGCCCTGATCGGTGCCTCGGCCGCCCTGTCGCTGGCCGGTACCCCGTTCAAGGGTCCGATCGGTGCTGCCAAGGTCGGTTACAAGAACGGTGAGTACATCCTCAACCCGTCCGTGACCGAACTGAAGGATTCGGAGCTGGAACTGGTCGTGGCCGGCACCTCCAACGCCGTGCTGATGGTCGAATCCGAAGCCGCGCTGCTGTCTGAAGACGTGATGCTGGGTGCCGTGACCTTCGGTCACCGCGAAATGCAGAAGGTCATCAACGCCATCAACGAGCTGACCGTGGAAGCCGGTACCAAGCCGTCTACCTGGGTGGCCCCGGTGAAGAACGACGTGCTGATCAGCGCGCTGAAGGAAGCCATCGGCCCGCGTCTGGGTGAAGCCTTCCAGGTCCGCGACAAGCTGCAGCGCCGCGACGCCATCGCCGCCATCAAGAAGGACGTCACCGAATCGCTGGCCGGCCGCGTCGCCGCTGAAGGCTGGAACGGTGCCGAGCTGGCCAAGGAATTCGGCGAGCTGGAATACAGCACCATGCGCAACTCGGTGCTGGACACCAAGGTCCGCATCGACGGCCGCGCACTGGACACCGTCCGCCCGATCACCGTGAAGACCGGCGTGCTGCCGCGTACCCACGGCTCCTCGCTGTTCACCCGCGGTGAAACCCAGGCCATCGTCGCCATCACCCTGGGCACTGCCCGTGACGGCCAGGTCATCGACGCCGTTGCCGGTGAGTACAAGGAAAACTTCCTGTTCCACTACAACTTCCCTCCGTTCTCGGTGGGCGAGTGCGGCCGCTTCGGCGCGCCGAAGCGTCGTGAAATCGGCCACGGCCGTCTGGCCAAGCGCGGTGTGCTGGCTGTGATGCCGTCGCTGGAAGCCTTCCCGTACAC
>JAEXNZ010000023.1 GCA_023439425.1 Pseudomonadota bacterium | reverse complement strand
GCTGATCACCGTTTCTCACACCGTTCCTCAAGTTTGCACCCATCAGCGCCGATATTGAGGGCAACACCCACCGCCATTACCGCGCGTTGGGGCTGACCGGGCAGCGCCCGGTGCCACCAGGAACCGCAGCCGATGCAGGTTCCGGTAAGAGAGGAGAAGTTTCGAATGTACGGTTCCAGCCGTCAGTACGCAGAGCAGTACCGCAAGGTGGGCGTTGCCACCGCCGTCACCGACGCCGACCCGCACAAGCTGGTGGCGCTGCTGCTGGCCGGGGCCTGCGAGCGCGTCCGTCTGGCCGAGGCCTGCCTGGCGCGTAACGACCAGGCGCGCAAAGGCAAAGCCATCGGCGAGGCCTGCGCCATCGTCGGCCACCTCAATGGCTCGCTTGACCATGAGGCGGGGGGCGACATCGCCGGCAATCTGTCGGCCCTGTACGACTACGTCATGCAGCGCCTGACCCATGCCAACCTGCACAACGATGTGGACGCCCTGCAGGAGTCGCTGCAGCTGTTGAGCGAGATCGACGCTGCCTGGAACGCCATCCCGCATGACCAGCGCCAGCCCGCTGCGGTGGGTGCCTGATGAACGCCGCGCTCGCCATCGATGACGTGCAGCTGCTGCATGCAGCGCTGGACGAGCTGTCCGCCGCCGTCGAAGGTGAGGACCACGACCTCACCCAGCGCCTGATGGACCGCTACGACGGCCAGGTCCGCGCCTGGCTCGACGGCGACCAAGGGCAGATCGACGCCGGTGCCCTGCACGGGCTGATCGCCCGCCAGCAGCAGCTGAGCATCCGCATGGCCGCCCGCCGCGACGAGGCCGGCGAACACATCACCGCCGGCCGACGCGCCGTTCGCGCCTCGCTCGCATACCTGCGCGCAGAATCACTGGCATGAACGACCCCAGCGCCAGCGAAGTCCTGCATCCCGCCGAAAGCGCGCTGTTCGACGAAACCCTGAGCTGCGACGTCGCCCTGCCCGCTGAGTTCCGCCTGGGCAGCGCGGTCATCCGCCCGGGCAGTGCCGAAACCCTGTTGCGCAGCGTCGCCCTGGTCGAAGACAGCCGCAGCGACGATGGCCACGATGAACGCGGTGAATCCAGCCAGCATCTGCTGCGGCTGGAAGCCAAACTGGACCTGGTGATGGTGCTGCTGGGCCGGCTGGTCCGCCAGGGAGCCCAGGACCTGCCACTACGTCCCCTGCGCTGGTCGCGCCGAGGCATCCGTCTGGAACTGGGCAGCCGCAGTTCGGCTGTCCCGGGCAACCTGGGCGTGATCCGCCTGCAGCCGTGCGACTGGCTGCCCGACCATATCGACCTGCCGGTCTCGGTGCTGGCCGAGGCCGCCACCGGCGGCGGGGCCTACTACCTGTGGCTGCGCTTCGAGCCGGTCAGCGACGCCCTGGAGATGGCCCTGGAACGGCACCTGTTCCGACTGCACCGCCGCCAGATCGCCGAAAGCCGCCGTGGGCGGGAATCCTGACAGAAACGTCCTTATTGACATTACGTACGCTTGGCGATCAGGCCGTGAGCGGGTAATGTGAAGGACTTGTCCTCACCTTTCCTCACACACACTCCTGTGCGCGTTCTCATCGTCGACGATCACACCCTGGTCCGGGCGGGCCTGGGCCGGCTGCTGCAGACCTTCGCCGACGTCGTCGTGGTGGCCGAGGCCAGCAACGCCGAACAGGCCCTGCAGCTGGCCCTGCAGTACTCGCCCGATGTGATCCTGATGGACCTGTCCCTGCCCGGCCGCACCGGGCTGGAAGCGCTGAGCGACATCCTGATGCGTGCCCCCGGCACCCGGGTGGTGATGATGACCATGCATGATGACGCCGTGCACGTGCGCGACGCCCTGGATCGCGGCGCGGTCGGCTTCGTGGTCAAGGATGCCGCCCCGCAGGAACTGGAACTGGCACTGCGCGCCGCGCATGCCGGGCAGGTGTTCCTGAGCCCGCAGATCTCGGCCAAGATGCTCGCCCCCATGCTGGGCCGGGAAAAGCCGGTCGGCATTGCCGCGCTGTCTCCGCGCCAGCGCGAAATCCTGCGCCAGATCGGCAAAGGCGAAAGCAACAAGGAAATCGCCGCCGACCTCGGCATCAGCGTCAAGACCGTCGAGACCCACCGCGCGCGCATGATGGAGTCGCTGGGCTGCCGTCGTGCCAACGCCCTGCTGCTGCTGGCCGCCCGCCACCAGCACGAACTGTAGAGCGGGGCTTGCCCCGCTGCTCTGCGACAATTCCCCGACGCATACACCCGACAAGACCGCTCACCGTCGGAATTCCGAACGCTTCACAATCGCCACGTCGACACAAAATCAGTCACTTGAACGCAACCAGCGTCAAATTGCCGCGCCCATGTAAGGAGTACCCCTACACCCCGTCAGGAATTGAACGACCGCACTCAGGAACACCCTGATTTCCCCCCTGACGCGGTACAAGCAAGATGTGTTCCAGAACGCACCGGGGACACGGTGCGACGGGGAACACGCATGAAGCCGACACTGTCGACCCAGCTGGGTCAGCAACTTCACCTCACGCCGCAGCTGCTGCAGTCGATTCGACTGCTGCAGCTCGACGGCCTGCAGTTGGAGCTGGAAATCCGGCGTGCGCTCGAGACCAACCCGCTGCTGGAGCTGGAAGAAGCGCCCGAGCAGGACGCCGCCCCCACCACCGCCGACACCACCCAGGTCGAGGTCGCCGCGTTCGACGAGCTTCCCGAAAGCGGCCTGTGGGACGTCGCCGGGGCCAGCTGGAACGACGGTGACGACGACCGCATGCAGCGCATCGCCGCTGACGAATCCAGCGATCCGCAGCTGCGTGCCCTGCAGCGCCTGTCGCTGGATCTGGACGCCCGCCAGCTCGACGTCGCCGGCTTCTGGCTGGAACACTGCGACGACGCCGGCTACCTCACTGCGCCGCTGGAACAGCTGCAGCTGCTCGCCAGCGCCCGCAGCGACATGGATGCAGCCGGGGTGGAAGCCGTACGCCAACAGATCCTGCACGGCGACCCGGCCGGGCTGGCCGCGCGCGACCTGCACGAATGCCTGTCGGCGCAGCTGCAGGCGCTGCATGGCCGGGTTCCGGCCCGTCACCTGGCCCAGCGCGTGCTGGATCACGGCCTGGCCCTGCTCGCCGGCCACGACTACGACGCGCTGGCCCGCCAGCTCGACGCGGAGGTCGCCGACATCCATGAGGCGGTGCGCCTGATTCTCTCGCTGCAGCCGCGCCCGGGCGAAAGCCTGCTGCCGGACAGCAACGGTGCGGTCATCCCCGATGTCATCGCCTGGCATGCCGACGGCCAGTGGCGCGTGGCGCTGAACCCGGCCACCAGCCGCCGCCTCAGCGTCAACCCGGGCTATGAACAGGCGCTGGCCGAGGCCGGCGACAGTGCACAGCCGCTGCGTGACATGCTGCAGGAAGCGCGCTGGCTGACCCGCGGCCTGTCGATGCGCTACGACACCCTGCTGCGCACCACCGCGGTGATCATCGAGCGCCAGGCCGGTTTCCTCACCCGTGGTGAAGAAGCCATGGCCCCCCTGACCCTGAAGGAAGTGGCCGACGCCATCGGCATGCATGAGTCCACGGTTTCGCGCATCACCACCGGAAAGTACCTTCAGACCCCCCGTGGCACCCTGGAACTGAAGCACTTCTTCGCAGTGCGCCTGGAAGGGGCCAGCGTCTCCGGGCAGGCAGTGAAAGCCATGGTGCGCCGCCTGATCGATGCTGAACCGGCTGGCCGACCGCTGGCTGATGAAGCAATTGCGGGACTTCTGTCACGTCAGGGGGTGAACATTGCCCGCCGTACCGTTGCAAAATACCGCGAACAACTGGACATTGCCCCGGCCCGCGAACGCCGCCGGGCCAGCGCCCGGTCCCCGCTATTGGCCCGGGTGGGCTGAAGGAAGTACACGCCATGAACAAGCTCACCGTCCTGCTGGTCGACGACCACGAGGGCTTCATCAACGCCGCGATGCGCCACTTCCGCAAGGTCGACTGGCTGGAGATCATCGGCAGCGCCGGAAATGGCCTGGAGGCCATTGAGCGCTCCGAGACGCTGCGCCCGCAGGTGGTGCTGATGGACCTGGCCATGCCGGAGATGGGCGGGCTGCAGGCCACCCGCCTGATCAAGTCGCAGGACGATGCGCCGTACATCGTGATTGCCAGCCACTTCGATGACGCCGAGCACCGCGAGCATGCCCTGCGCGCAGGTGCGGACAACTTCGTCAGCAAGCTGTCCTACATCCAGGAGGTCATGCCGATACTGGAGGGGCTGAAGGGAGTACCGGCATGAGCGAGTCGCGCATTTTGGTACTGGACAACGACGCTGTGCGCGCCGAGCGCACCGTCGCCCTTCTGGAATTCATGGATTTCAATCCGCGCTGGGTGGTCGATGCCGGCGATTTCGACAGCAGCCGCCAGCGCAGCAATGACTGGATGGCCGTCATCATCGGCAGTCTCGAGCAGAGTCCTGCCACCGACGCGCTGTTCGCGTGGGCCGGCCACGGCACGCTGCCGCCGCCGGTGATGCTGATCGACGGCGACACCGCCGCTTTCGCGCAGCGCCACGGCCTGCACGAAGCCAATGTGTGGCCGCTGGAGGCTCCCCTGCGCCACGCGCAGATGGAAGCCCTGCTGCGCCGCGCCAGCCTGAAGCGGCTCGATGCCGAACATCAGGCCGGTGCCGCACAGGACAACGGCCCTACCGGTGACGGTGCGGCGGTGACCGAGCTGCGTCAGATGATCGAGCAGGTGGCGGCGTTTGACACTACCGTGCTGGTCCTGGGCGAATCGGGCACCGGCAAGGAAGTCGTGTCGCGCTCCATCCACCAGCGCTCGCCGCGCCGCGACGGCCCGTTCGTCGCCATCAACTGTGGCGCGATTCCGGCAGACCTGCTGGAAAGCGAGTTGTTTGGTCACGAAAAAGGCGCTTTCACCGGCGCGCTGAGTGCGCGCAAAGGCCGCTTTGAGATGGCCGAAGGCGGCACCCTGCTGCTCGACGAAATCGGCGACATGAGCCTGCCGATGCAGGTGAAACTGCTGCGTGTGCTGCAGGAGCGCAGCTTCGAACGCGTAGGCGGCAACCAGACCATCCGCTGCAACGTGCGCGTGGTCGCGGCAACCCACCGTGATCTGGAATCGCGCATTGCCGAAGGCAAGTTCCGCGAGGATCTGTTCTACCGCCTCAACGTGTTCCCGATTGAAGTGCCCTCGCTGCGCGACCGCACTGAAGACCTTCCCGCGCTGGTCGGCACCATTGCCGCACAGCTGGCGCGCACGGGGCGTGGCGAAGTGCGCTTCAGCCCGGAAGCCCTGCAGGCGCTGGCCGCCTACGAGTGGCCGGGCAATGTGCGCGAACTGACCAACCTGGTCGAGCGCCTGGCCGTGCTGCATCCCGGAGGCACGGTGCGGGTGCAGGACCTGCCGGCGCGTTACCGCGGCGATTTCAATCCCGCCGCACCGGTGGCTGCGCCGGCACCGGCAGCCGGCAGTGACGAACGCCTGGACCTGCGCAGTTTCTCGTTCCATACCCCGGGCACCGGCACCCCGGCGTCCGCCCAGGATCCGGCTGCTGCACGCGCATCCGCCCTGCCAAACGACGGCCTGGATCTGCGCAACCACATGGCCAACATCGAACTGACGTTGATCAACGAAGCACTGGAACGCACCCAGGGCGTGGTCGCCCATGCCGCCCAGCTGCTCGGCCTGCGCCGCACCACCCTGGTGGAGAAGCTGCGCAAGTACGGCATCGAGCGCGACCAGACCGAACTGGCCGGCTGATCTGCGACACACCGCACATAATCCAATCGCGGTTTTCACAACGTCATGACGCAAGGGCGACTAGGGTCGCCCACAGCTGCATGCCGGCAGGGGCGTTACCGCTGCTGTCCGGTCTGCGGGGAATCGGGGGATTCTTGCAGCCACACCGGCCTTCCAATACAGGCCGGGGCGCGCTGCTGACGGAGACCTCGACCATGGCACGTTCCAGGGATACCCGTTCTGCGCGCGGCGTGCGTCCGCTTGCCGCCTTCCTCTCCCCCGCTCGTCTTACCCTCGCCCTCGGCTTGGCACTCTGCGCCGCGCCGGTATGGGCACAATCGGTCTGTGATCAAACGGGTGGTGTTGCGCCGACCGCGACCGGCGGAAGCGCATTTGCCTGCGGTGACGGTGCCACTGCAGCTGGTGGCCTTGGCTTCGCTGCAGGCACCCAGGCCAACGCCAGTGGCGGCAATTCCACCTCGGTCGGTGGATTGAGCAGCGCCACCGGCGAATTTGGATCCTCACTCGGACGCAGCGCGAACGCCAGCGGCGACGCGTCCACTGCAATCGGCTACAACGCCGCCGCCTCTGCTGCCAACTCCGTCGCCATCGGTGCCAACTCCGTCGCCGACCAGGACAACACCGTGTCCGTCGGTGCCGCCGGTGCCGAACGCCGGGTCACCAACGTGGCCGCAGGTACTGCCGACACCGATGGCGTCAACGTCAGCCAGCTCAATGACACCGCCGCGACCACCCTGCAGGAAGCCAACACCTACACCGACGGTGCCCTGCAACAGGCCAACAGCTACACCGACCAGCAGATCGCCCTGCTCGGGGGGGGCGGTGGCGGCGTCGCGGCTGCCGACCTGGACCAGTTGCGCGCCGAGATGAATGACCGCTTCGCGGGCGTCGATGATCGATTCGCCGGCGTCGATGCGCGCCTCGATGCCATTGACGAGCAGCTGCGCCACGTTGATCGCCGGATCAGCCGCCAGGGCGCGATGGCCATGGCCCAGGTCCACAGCCTCGGCATGCCGGACGTGAAGGAAAACTGGTTTGGCGTCGGTGTTGGCTCAACCGACGGCGAGCAGGCCATCGCCATCGGATATCGCCGCCGTTTCAGCGAGCGCACTGCGGGATCGCTCGGCGTTTCCCTCGCGGGCAAAGAGCGCTCTTACGGCGGTGGCCTCGGCTTCACTTGGTAACACACACTGTTGGGGAACTCGACGCCCGGGCCCGTCCCGGGCGTCGACGTGTGTGACCGCCAGATTTTCGACGCCGGGGTTCCGGCGCGCCGGCCGCGACCGGGCGTCGCGGCGGACCTACGTCACACTTTTCGCGCCAGTTCGCTGACTTGGCCCCGGCACGCTGCCTCACACATCTTCACATCACCACAAATCTGAACCACTCAGCGATTTCGGCACGGGGCGTGCA
>JAEXNZ010000010.1 GCA_023439425.1 Pseudomonadota bacterium | reverse complement strand
AGCCGGGACCGAGCCGGACGCAGGCAGAAAACGCCGGCTGCTGGGATCGCGCTCGTGGCGGTTGCTGGTGCCGTTGGCGTTCGGCATTGCCGTGGTGGTGCCCCCGCAGTCCTACTATGAAGTGGTGGAGCAGCTGCCCGGTGGCTACCACGCCGGCTACTTCGCCTTCCTGGGGCAGTACTTCACCGGTTACGACGGATTCTGCGATGCCGAGGGCTGCCTGTACGTGCCCACCTGGAATCACCTGTGGTTCGTTGCTTACCTGTGGGCTTACACCGCTGTGTTGTGGCTGATCTGGGCGCTTGCACCACAGGCTTTGCAGAAAATGGGGAGGCTGCTGGAACGACCGCTCTCCGGACTGGGCGCGCTCATTCTGCCTGCGCTCCTGCTGGGTGCGCTGCGTATCGCCCTGGCCAGCCGATTCGAGCAGACCCATGCCCTGATTGATGACTGGTACAGCCATGCCCAGTACTTCAGCGTGTTCCTGCTGGGGTTCCTGCTGGCACGCGCGGCACCCTTCTGGGACGCACTCGCGCGGCTGCGTTGGCTGGGGCTCCTGCTTTGGCTGGGCAGCTGGGCAGGACTGCTGGCCTACTTCCATGCATACGCCGACGAGGATCCACCGGAGTTGCTGCGCATGGCCATGCGCGCCGTATGGGGGCTGGATCAGTGGTGTGCCATTGTGGCCGTGTTGGGCTTTGCCCGGCACTGGAGCCCTGGCGATAGTCGCGCGCTGCGCTATCTGGTGCCGGCCGTGTTTCCGGTCTACATCCTGCATCAGAACATCATTGTGGTCGCTGCGTACAACATGAAGCCGCTGGGGCTTATGCCGGCTGTGGAAGGGCCGCTGCTGGTGTTGATGACGCTTGTGCTGGCGTTTGGCCTGTATGAAGTCATTCGCCGGGTGAGGTGGTTGCGGCCGTTGTTTGGCTTGAAGGGTGGAAGGCCAACGCCGGCACGGATGCACGCGACCAGTGGCAATGCCTAGAACAACACCTCATTGATGGGCGCGGCGGCAGGCTTCAATTCGAAACTACGGAAGTTGGTTAACTTGATCTCCGCCTCGCGAAGTTGGTGTATCACTTGCGAGATGCAAGCGAGAAGCCGCATCAGATGAGGTGATAGACGAGCTCGAACGTGGGCGGCTGCATTCCAGTTGGCCATTTCCGCCCTACGTACCGTCCTACGCTAGATCCATCGATGCGACCACCATGGGAATACAGGGTTGTGACGCCGAAGAAGGGCTCAGCGTCTTCATTCAACTGCAGGACCAGTAGCGTACTTGGATCCAAGGGCAGACTGACCTTGAGCTTTCCCGCTTCTTCAGCAGTCCAGATCGAACCTGGTTGCTGGAGCTTCCGCCACACTACCCACGGCACCGCATGACCGCGTGGTGCGCCAACGCTGTTTCGAATGACGAAACTGCCGTGTCTCTTCGCAATATGTACGGCACCCCATTTCATATCTCCATGTTGAAGGAAGATTGGCACCGGGTTGTCGCGATTGAGCAGCTTGCCGGGAAGGCTGCCAAAAACTCTCGTCCCATTCAGTGTCCAGAAATCGTCCTTAAACGGCATTGTGTAGCTAAATCCCTAGTAAATTTCGCTATTCAGATATTTGAGGCGACTTGTGCAAGCCGAACCCTGGATTTATGATAGGAACAACTCGAAGACGAATGGCCGCCGTAGTTGGATGCAAGGCGAACCAAGAGCGAGGGCTGGGACCAACACAGTGCGAGCTGTCCAGCTGAGCGGGGATTCAGAAGGAGCTGAAACGGACCAGTTAAGTTGTCAGGTCTGCGGGCGCCGCTCTTGCAGCAAGCTAAAGCCACCTTCGGGTGGCTTTGTTGTTTGTGCATGGTCTGAGGTGCGGGCGACCGAGGCGCGATTCGGTCGGTTTCCATGCGCTAAAGCGGCGATCGGTTTTATCGGCAGACGTCTTGCGACCGTCTCTACCAAAGCATTGGCAACCAAGAACCTGTCGGCGGCCAGGATGCATCGGATAACAAATGCGCGGGCGAGCATTGTAGGGACACGCCATGCGTGTCCGCGCGGTGTCAGATGCGTCGCACCATTTTCAGATCGCAAAAAATTCCCGCGTCGGAATCCCGACATCAAGACGTGCAGAATCCGACAGCGCGCATCGCAATCTGCAACAAACGCCAGAAAATCGCGAGCCATTCGCGTCATTCGCTCCCGTTGTACGGGTGTCGCAAAAGGTCCTAGGAAAATGCTCATTTCATTCCCACCGCGCATCCGGCAAGGTGCTGCCCGGGTGTAGAAGCCCATGCAATAGCAAATACTTGAAGACGTCCCGAGTCGGGAGGGTGGCTAATACAACACCCTCATACGGGGGAAATACGTCGCACCGGTTGCTATTGCCCGGCTTCTAACCTCCCGACCCCCTCGCCATCCCGGCGAGGGGTATAAATCGATGAGGGAAGTGAAATGCATAAGCATTGGTCAGACACGCACCACGCTGGACCCATCCGTGATGAAGCAGAAGTCGCGTACGCCGTGCAGGAGCAGGCGGCGAACCCGCAGTACGTCTGCGACGCCTGTAACGACGACAACGAACCGTTCATGATCTTCAGTGGCTATTGGATCTACGACATGAACATGCCTGCGGGAGCAGGACTGGAAGTAGTGATGCTGGACGATGGCTTCTGGGTACGGCCGGTTCGTCCCTGCAGCCCGGTGGCACGGAACATGCCGCGCATCATCCAGCGCGTAGTGCAGTACACGGAAGTGGAGACGAACCGCCAACGCAAGGGCGGCGTAGGGAGTGTGCGATGAGCCGGTCCGGCTGCCTGCGCGTGCGCATGAGCCAGTCCATGCGGCGCAGCTTCAATCTGGCCGCCCGCCGCTCCAATCGCAGCCCGGGCGAACTGGCACGGCTGTTGTTCCAGCGCTACATCGAACTGCAACCCCGACCGCTGGACGTGGACTTGACCATCGAAAGCAACGTCCCGCCACGCACCCGAGACTAGGCCGGGGCGGACGATGACAACACCGTTAGGAAGCGCGTTCGGCTTCCAGCTTGTCCAGGAAGCCGAACAGCGCCTGATTCATCTGTGACCAGTCCTGTGCACGCAGCACGTCAGCCTGCTGCACGAAAGGACGGTCACGCAGCGCGGCCAGCTCCTGTGTGGACGCTGCGATCAGCATCTCCACCACCTCCGGCGTGAACTCCATATGGCACTGGAAGCCGTAGGCGCGCGGACTGTATTCGATGATCTGGCGCGGGCAGCCTTCGCTGTACGCGATGATCGTCGCGTCTGAGGTCAGCCCGGGCATGTCGCCGTGCCAGTGGCCGACGTCCAGGACGTCGGCGAAACCAGCGAACTTCCGGTTGCTGCGGCCTTCCGGCGTCAGCGTGATCGGGAACTTGCCGATCTCCTTTTCCGGGCTGCGCTCGTGCTGCCCGCCCAATGCTTCGCCCAGCAGCTGCGCGCCGAGGCAGACGCCGACGACGAGTTTTCCAGTCTCGACGAACGAGCGAATCAGCTCCATCTCCGCGCGGGCATTGAAGTGTGGGCACTCGGTTTGGGGTGTGGAAGGTGACTGTGGGCCGCCCATCACCACCAGCATGTCGTGCTGGCTGGCATCCGCCGGCAGTGCGTCGCCACCGTGGAGGTGGGTGAAAGTGGCGGTATGGCCACGCTCCTTTACCCACTGCAGATAGGCCCCGGGGGCCTCGAAGGACTCATGGATGACGAAGTGGACCTTCATGGTGATTCCGGGGCTTGGGGGTGGGATGGAGGCATCATGCCAGACCGGGGCGGCAACGCTACGAACACGGATGGTGGAGCGGTAGGGTCGGTCGATAGACGACCGCCGATGGAAATGATCGGCACGGTGACGAGTGACCTTTGAACGGAGAGGCGCGTTCCCCCAGCCGGAGTCATGCGTCCCAGCATTGATTGTTGTTATCGGTCGTCGTCTGTCGACCGACGCTACCAAAGCGTGCACTCGCTATGGCTGCACCGCCTCTGCGGCGAGCTCACCCAGCCGCTGCACGGCCTTCTCCAGCTTCGCATCCCACACCATGCCGCAGCCCAGCCGTACATGGTCGCGGTAATCGCCTCGGCTGGAGAACAGTACGCCGGGCGAAATCCCAATGCCCTTATCCATCGCAGCAGCAGCCAGCGCATCCGCATCACCGTCATCGGGCAACTGCAGCCACAGCGAAAGCCCGCCTTTGGGCGAGCTGCACCGCGTGCCCTCCGGCCAGTACCGCGCAATCGCATCCTGCATGCGGCAGGCATTGTCGGCCAACTGCTGGCGCAAGCGGCGAAGATGCCGGTCGAGGTCATGGTGTTCCAGGTAATCCACCAGTGCCAGCTGCGGCAGGGTCGGGTTGCCCACGGTGGAGTGGTACTTCGCACGCACCAGCGCATCGGTCCAGCCGGCCCCCAGAATCCAGCCCAACCGCAGCCCCGGTGCCAGTGTCTTGGAGAACGAACTGCAGGTCAGCACCTGCCCGCGCGTGTCGAAGTGCCGCAGCGGCGGCGGGCGCTCGCCCGACCAGCCGAGGTCGCCGTAGATGTCGTCTTCAATCACCACGGTGCCGTGGCGGGCGCAGCTGTCCAGCAGGGCCCGCTTGTCCGCGTCGGCCAACACCGTACCCAGCGGGTTGTGGAAGTTGGGCACCAGCACGGCAGCGCGAACCGGTGTCTGCTCCAGCAGCACGTCCAGCCGTGCCAGATCCAGCCCGCCGCCCTGCCGATGCGGCAGCTCCAGCACCTTCAGGCCGTGCGCCGCCACGGCCTGCAGAATGCCGTGGTAGGTGGGCGTTTCCACGATCACCACGTCACCCGGCTGGGTCAGCACCCGCAGCGCGAGGCTGATCGCCTCCATGGAGCCGGCGGTGATCACCACCTCGTCAGGTGATACATCCGTCGCCAGCCGCGCATAGCGCTGGGCAATCAAGCGTCGCAGTGGTGCATGCCCCTGCGGTGGTGCGTAGTCCAATGCCTGTTGCTGGCTGCGGCGCAAGGTGCGCGCCATCGAGGTGGCCAGCGCCTTGGCGGGCAACAGTTCAGTGGCCGGCGAAGCGTTATGCAGCGCCAGCAGGTCCGTGCGGGCCAGCAGCTCATGCAGCCGCGCCAGCGCGGGATTATCGACCGGGTGCGGCACGCGCCGGCGCGGTGCGGTGCTGCGTGGTGGTTCCGGGCTGGCCAGCACGTAGTAGCCGGAGCGCGGTCGGGCGTGCACCAATCCCTCGCGTTCCAGCTGCAGACAGGCCTGCACGGCGGTGGCGGGGCTAACCCCGTGGCCGCTGGCCATCTGACGGATCGATGGCAGGCGCTCGCCGGCGCGCAGCACGCCCTGCGCGATCTGGTCGCGCAGGGTGGCGGCAATGGCGGAATAGAGCAGCATGGGTGTTCCCATCTGTACTGGTCGAAAATGATTCTAGCTGAGTCTGTATTGGTCGCGTGTGGAGGCACAGACTGGCCGTCCCCCCAACTGGATACCACCATGCAGGCGTCCTCTCCCTCCCAGGCCCGGCTGGCTCTCTGGCAGCTGGTGGTGGCCGAAATCCTGATCGGCTCGGTTGGCGTGTTCGTGCACGAGAGTGGACAGGACCCGATCACCGCGGTGTTCTACCGCTGCCTGTTCGGTGCGGTGTTCCTGCTGGCATGGGGCATTGCACGCGGGCATCTGCAGGGCGTGTGGCGCGACCGGGTGTTCCTGCGCGGCGCGGTGATCTCCGGCGTGCTGCTGGTGCTGAACTGGGTGGCGTTATTTGCCGGCATGGCGCGGTCGTCGATCGGCGTGGCGACCATGGTGTATCACTGCTTCCCGTTCGTGATGCTGATTCTGGCCGCGCTGGTGTTGAAGGAGCGCACGCGTCCCGCCGACTGGGGCTGGACGGTGTTGGCTTTCGTGGGCGTCGCAGCATCGGCTGATCCGATGCAGGTGCTGGCCGGCAGCAGCGGCTATCTGCTGGGGATCGGCTTAACCCTGCTGGCGGCGTTGCTGTGTGGCGCGTCGTTGCTGATGTCGCGGCAGATCGGGCGCGAGCGGCCGTTTGCGCTGGTCACCGTGCAGTGCCTGGTGGGTGTGCTGATGCTGGCGGGGTTTGCCGATGCCGGCGCGCTTCACCTCGGCGGCCACTGGGGGTGGCTGATCGGGCTGGGCATCATCCACAGTGGCATTGTGTATGTGCTGTTCTACTCTTCGTACCGGCATCTGCCGGTGGCCACCATTGCGGTGATTGCGTTCGTGTACCCGTTGGTCGCGCTGCTGCTGGACTACGTGGTGTATGGGCATCGATTGAGCCCCATCCAGCTGGCTGGGCTGGGGTTGATCGTGGTCGGTACGTTGGGGGTGAATCTGAAGTGGTCGCTGCCTGGGCCTGCAAGGCGGTCGCGCCGTACACCCCCCGCTACCTCGACATCCGCTGAATCCCGATCGCCGTGACTTCCGGCATTCGCCGGCCATACCGCTTCGCACGCATGGTATGGCTTCCAACCAGGGAAGGATGCGCCGATGCTTCGCTCCGTGCTGTGTGCCGCGCTGTTGTGTACGCTTCCTTCGCTGTCGTTCGCGGCCGCGCGCTCCCATGACGTCGCCTGCGGAGATGCATCCGCGTCGCCGCTTCTGGAAGGCTCGCGTTGCATGATCGTGCAGGTGCCCCTGCACCACGCCAAACCGGAGGGCGAAGCGCTCTCGCTGTTCGTCCGTCGGATCCCGGTTCATTCGGGCGAAGCGCGACGAGGCGAGGTCTGGCTGCTTTCCGGCGGACCCGGAGAAGCCGGAGCGTCGCTGTACACCTCCATCCCTGCTTATCAGCAGGCATTTCCCGGCTATGACCTGATCATTCCCGATCATCGCGGTACCGGACGTTCCAGCCGGATCTGCCCCCAGCAGGAAGCGGTCGACAGTGCTGAGGGAACGGGCCTGGCGGGGGACGAATGGGGGCCGTGCATCGGTGCGATGTACGCTGAGGTGGCGCGCACATCGGCGTTCTCCATCACCGAGGCGGCCCGCGATCTGAGTCAGCTCATCTCCCAGCAGCGTGGTCAGGGCCAGGTGCTGGTGTACGGCGTGTCCTACGGCACCCAGTTGGCTTTGCGGATGCTTCAGGTAGCCCCGGTGCCGCTGGATGGTCTCGTTCTGGATGGACTCGTGCCGCCGGAAGCGACCCAGGAATGGGACCTCAGTCGGCGAACAGCGTTGGTGGATCAAGTGGGACGACAAGCGTTGGGCGGGGAAAGCACCGCCGCGTACAAGGCGCTGCTTGACGGGAGCACGGAAGCTGCGTGGCTTGCACAGGTGCCCGGCGGCGACCTGCGTCGCTTCTTCGCCGCACTGTTGAGCTTCCCAGAACTGCGCGATCGCATTCCGCAAGTGGTGAAGGACCTGTCAGGCAATGATGACCGCTCGCTGCAGGCAGCTGTAAGGGACTGGAAGCGTCTGCTGGGCGAGCTGGGCCAAAGTGGTAATGACCAGCCGGCATTACCCCTGGTTATGCTGATTGCGGCGTCGGAGAACAACGCCCGCCCGGACCTGAGCAAAGAGACCGTCGCCGCCGAAGCGAAAGACGCGCTGTTCGTCAGTCCTCTGCCTGCGCTGCTGATAAGCAGCCCGGTTCCCACCTATCCAAAGGATTCTGCATTCGGGAAAAGCCCAGCAACGTTGCCCAGAACCCTGGTCGTGCATGGCACCCTGGACCCGAACACCGCGTACGCAGGTGCCAAGCTGCACGCCGCCACGCTGGCGAAGGCAGGCGACGTGCAGTTCCACACGGTGGAGGACGGCGCGCACTTTCTGGCACTGGTGGCACCGCAGTGCTTTGCCGATGCCACCCGTGCGTTCGTCGATGACCGGGCGGTTCCGGAGCGATGCCAGTCGGTGCCCAAGGCAGTGAAACCGTAGATTCACCCGCGCTCCAACAGGAGTGAGCGGATCTTGGCCTCGGTCTGCGCGTACTCGCCTTCGCCCAGATGCTGATACACGATCCGACCCTCCTGGTCGATCAGGTAAAGCGCGGGCCAGAAGCGGTTCCCATACGCGTTCCAGGTCGCATACCCGTTGTCCATCGCCACCGGGTAGGTGATGCCGAACTGTTTCACGGCGTCCTGCACATTGCCCAGCTGCTTCTCATATCCATACTCCGGGGTATGCACGCCGACTACCACGAGACCCTGGTTGCGATAGCGCTCATGCCACTCTCTGACGTGCGGGGCGACCCGCGCGCAGTTGATGCACGAATACGTCCAGAACTCCACCAGGACGACCTTGCCGCGAAGGTCACTCATCTTCAGGGCGGGCGAGTTGATCCAATGATCGATGCCGGCGAACTCCGGTGCCAGCGGTGAAGGCGAGGCATGGGTGGGCGGCACCGGGTCCTCCGGTGCCAACGGTGAACACGCAGCGGCAAACACAGATGCTCCCAGCAGGGTGATGATGGCAGGCAGCTTCTTCATGGCGCTCACCTCAGTTCGATCTGCGCGTCGATGTTGCCGCGCGTGGCTTTGGAGTACGGGCAGGTCTGATGCGCCTGCTCAATGATGGCCTGCGCGGTCGCAGGGTCCAGCCCAGGCAGGTGGACCCGCAGCCGCGCCTGCAACTGGTAGCCCGTGCCGTTCTGGCCCAGATCCACCTCGGCATCCACCGCCGCATCCGCAGGCAGCGTGACCTGTAGGGCACGCGCGGCGAAGCCCATGGCACCCAGGAAGCAGGCGGACCAGCCGGCAGCGAACAGCTGCTCGGGGTTGGTGCCGGGACGCGGGCTGCCCGGCGGGGAAAGGACGATGTCCAGCTGGCCATCGTCGCTGCGGGCATGGCCATCGCGGCCGCCGCGAGTGTGTGTCTTGCCGGTGTAAAGGACGGTATCGAGGGCATTCATGGGTGTAGGGCTCCAGGTGGGTTGGACGACATTTCGCGCCCTGCGCGTATCCGCGGGGTGTCCTG
>JAEXNZ010000508.1 GCA_023439425.1 Pseudomonadota bacterium | reverse complement strand
GCCTGACACCGCGAAGCCACGCAGGGCGTGGCTCTACGATGGGAGCCAATTAGCATTTGTTCAACGGGGTCTTGATGCCCTCGCAACATCGTGTCGGTCAGGGTAAAGGCTCTTTCGAAGCGGAGCTGGCTCATGCGTGCATTGTTCGTCGGTGGCAAGGTCGACAACAGCGAAATGGACCTGGAAGGCGCGCAGCCGCCGGTTCACTACCCTGAAGATACCGGCGGCGGTCATGCGCGCTATCGCCTGCACCAGGTCGGTCGCCAGTCCGATGGCCAGGTGGCGTATGCGGTATACGGCGCGCCTGACATGGCCGATGACGAAGTGGCACGGGTCGCCGACGAGCGCGCTTACGCACGGCGCTTTGACGCCGAACCGGAAGTCTTCCAGCACTAAGCGTGCACGCCGCCGGTCACTCGATCGGCGGCAGCTCACGGATCGATGCGATCTGGTCCAGCCAGACATGGTGCTGCTGCACCGGCGCATCCAGATCATCCAGCCGCAACTCGCCGTTGCTGCCCTCGTTCTCTTCCGCATCGCGATACTGCTGCACGGTCGGGCGCACCGCCACCGTGCCCAGCACGCGGCTGCCGTCCTTCAATGTCAGTTCCACCCGGGCCTCGTCGGGCAGCTGCGGCAGCAGCGCTTTCAGCCGCGCGATGTCATCGGCATGGGTGTAAACAACAGGTGCGGTGCGTGACATGATCTTCCTCGCGATGTAACACGCCATGCGTGTCAACGAATATCAGCCGGCTTCGGCCCTCGCCTGCGCCAGCACGTTGCGCACCGCCGTCACCAGCTGCGCAACCGAATAGGGTTTGGCCACGTGTTCCTGGAAGCCTGACGCCAGCGCGCGCTTGCGGTCATCGGCCCGCGCCAGCGCGGTCACCGCCACGGCGGGCAGCGTTTTTGCATCCACCCCCATGTCCTCGCGCAGGGTGCGCACAAGTCCATAGCCATCCATGCCCGGCATGCCGATGTCGGTGAGCAATGCATCCACCTGTTCGTGGCGGCCGGCATCGAGCAGCGCCAGCGCTTCGCCGGCAGACGCTGCCACCGTTACCTGCGCGCCCTGCTCTTCCAGCATGCGGCGCAGATACTCCAGCACTTCGGGTTGGTCCTCCACCGCCAGCAGACGCAGCCCACGCAGCGGGTAGGGCTCGATCACCTGCTCGCTGATCGGGCCATTGAAGACTTCGCGCAGCGGCCGGCCGTCGGACTGCGGCTGGTAGCACGGCAGGCTGACCGTGAACTGGGCACCCAGGCCCTGCCCCTCGCTGGCCGCACTGACGGTGCCGCCGTGCAGTTCCACCAGCTGCTGCACGATCGCCAGGCCCAACCCCAGGCCGCCATGGCGACGGGTGGTGGTGCCGTCGGCCTGGCGGAAGCGGCTGAACAGATGCCGCAGGAACTCAGGCGCGATGCCGTCGCCGGTGTCGCGCACGGTGATCACCCAGTGCCCACCCTCGCGGGCCAGGGTCACCGTGACCGAACCTTCGGCCGGGGTGAACTTGATCGCGTTGGACAGCAGGTTCCACCACACCTGCTGCAGGCGGGTGGCATCGCCCAGTACCAGCGCGCCTTCTTCGGGCAGGTGCAGCTGCATGTCCAGCGCCTTGCCTTCGGCCACCAGTTCCTGCGCGCCCAGCGCTTCGGTCAGCTGCGCTCGCAGATCCACCACTTCCACTTCCAGCTGCACCTTGCCCAGCAGCATGCTGCTCAGGTCCAGCATGTCCGAGATCAACCGTTTCTGCGCCATCGCGCTGTTTGCGATCACGCCCAGGCCCTTGAACAGCGGGCTGGTGTTGTCCACGCGTTGCAGCAGCAGTTCGCTCCAGCCCAGGATGGTAGTCAGCGGCGTGCGCAGTTCATGCGACAGCGTGGCGAGGAATTCGTCCTTCAACCGCGCCATGTTTTCCGCAGCACTGCGCGCAGCGCGCTCGGACTGCAGCAGTTCCTCGCGCGCCATTTCGATTTCGCGGCGCTCGGTGACGTCCGGGCTGCTGCCGGCCAGGCCGATGAAGCGACCCATGCGCGAGAAGCGCGGCCGTGCGTTCATTTCCAGCCAGCGCCATTGGCCGTCCGAACGCAGCCCACGCACCAGCGCCTGCATCGAACGCTGCGCTTTCAGCGCTTCCTGCAGTTCGTAATCGAACACCGACGCATCGTCGGGATGCACCAGCCCGCGCCACACGTCTTCCGGCACGCGTTGTTCGTCACCACCGAAGAACTCAGTAAATGCACTGTTGACGAAGCGCGCGTGGCCGCGGTCATCCAGCACCCACACCGGCATCGGCAGACCGTCGGCCAGCGCGGAGAAGCGCGCTTCGCTTTCGGCCAGGTCCACTTCCACCTGCTTGCGGCTGGTGATGTCGAAGAACAGGATCGCCACCTGGCGCTGTTCGGGCTCGCCGACCCGCATGGCTTCCACCGAGTACCAGCGCCCCAGCGCGCGCGCCTCCATGTCAAAGTGGTGCGGCCGCCCGGTCAGGGCCACCTGCCCATAGATGCGGTACCAGTCCTGCTCGTGCGCCGGCTGCAGCTCGCTCATCAGGCGGCCGGTCGCATTGACCAGGCCGGTGCTGCGCTCGAAGGCGTCGTTCACCTGCACGAAACGATAGTCCACGCCGACGCCGTCTTCGATCAGGCATTCCACCACGCAGAAGCCGGCGTTGAGCCCCTCCAGCACGTGGCGGTGCAGGGCGGGATCAAGCGCGGGAGCCACCGGGGTGGCGCGTTCGAGGGTCGGTACGGTCGGGCTGGACAAGGAGGTCAAAGGGCGTGGCAGGCAGAGCGCTGGGAGATAGCATCATCCAGACCGCGTATTCGTAGCGTCAAGCGCGGGATTCATGTGTACCCCGGGTGAATTCATGCCGAATACGACGAATTCGTCGCAGTTTTGCCAATTGTCCCGGGCTGTGATCGGGATCACACTGCGTTGGGCCATCCTGACCACTTACGGGAGTTCGCAGTGAACCTCAAAACCCTGATGACGGCCGCGCTGGGCGGCCTGCTGGCTTTAGCCACGCTGTCCGTTGCGGCGGCTCCGCGTACCGTGACCGACCGGAACGCGCCCGGCTCGCTGGAGAAGGAAGGCCCGGTGCAGGTGCGCTGGACCGATCCTTCGAAGTTCACCGAGATTCGGAACAGCTCCAACCGCTGGGAAGCCGAACGCGGCAACTGGGTCTACGACCTGGCCAAGTACATCCGCACCACCGCCGCCAAGCGGCTGGCTCCGGGCCAGACCCTGGACGTGACCATTACCGACATCAAGCGCGCCGGTGACTATGAGCCGCAGCACGGGCCGCGTGCCCAGGACATCCGCATCATGAAAGACATCTACCCGCCGCGCATGACGCTGGACTTTGTGCTGAAGGATGCAGAAGGCAATGTGCTGAAGCAGGGCACCGGTGAGAAGCTGATCGACATGGGCTATCTCAGTACCGGTGTGGGCCTGCGGTCCGACAGCGACCCACTGCGCTATGAAAAGCGGATGCTGGATAACTGGCTGAAGAAAGTGTTACCCGCCGCCTGACGCATCACGAATGCGTCTGGCATTC
>JAEXNZ010000482.1 GCA_023439425.1 Pseudomonadota bacterium | reverse complement strand
CAACCGGCAGCGAGACCATCTGCGAGCGCGAGATCATCACGTCGCCCACGGTGAGTTCGGAGACCGAAATGGCCCCTTCCATCATGCGCAGGGTGTCGGCGGCGATCAGGCCGTCTTCGTTCGCGGTGTGCAACACCGCCACCAGTTCGTCACGGGGGTGGGGTTCGCCGGAGAAGGCAGAGGTCAGGCGTTCCAGCCAGCTGCGCTTCTTCTCGTTCTGCTCCGTCTGGGAGCCACTACTGTCGTCTTCTGACATCTCTGGAAAAAAGGCACCCGGCGAACCGGGCGTTGGGGCCAGTCTAGCAGGATGTGGGGCGCTGTCAGCGGCCGCCGTCGGGCGTATTCACGGACGGGGGCAGGGGCGCGTCGGCGGCGGGTTCCTCCTCCTCCTCCTCGGCCGGCAGGTCCAGGCTGTAGGTACAGCCGGCCAGGGTCTTGCCCGGGTGGCTCTGGACCGTGGACACGCTGAGGATGATCGACTCGATCATCGGCTCGCCCGTGCGCGGGTCGGTGACGTCCCGGGCCACCACCTCGCGGCCGGCCATGAATTTGTCCGGGTTGTCCACGCCGTCCTCCAGCTTCAGGCCTTTGGCCAGCGGGCGCGGGTCGGCCACGTCCAGGATGGCCATGATGCTGGCCCCGGACACCGTGATGTACTCGGCGCGCTGGCCGAACACGGTGATCGGGCTGGCCAGCCGGTACTCGGCCATGAACTGGTTGCGCTGTTCCAGCGGCTGCAGGCCGTTGGCCACGGCCTTGAGCGGGTCGGCCACCACCGCGGTCACGGCGTCGTAGTCGGCCACGCGCTGGCGGCATTCGATCAGCGCTGGCAGGTCAAGCTGGGCCGGCGCAGGGGCGGCCATGCTGGTCAGGGGCAACAGGGCGACCAGGGTCAGGCAGGCGGTACGAAGCAGGGTCATCGTGCAGGTCCGTTCGGGCTCAGCGTTCGCCGGCGTAGGGGTCGGAAATGCCCAGGTCGGCCAGGATCTCGCGTTCCAGCTGCTCCATGGCCTCGGCTTCCTTGTCGTCCTCATGGTCCCAGCCCAGCAGGTGCAGCACGCCGTGCACGGTCAGGTGCGCGTAGTGGGCATTAAGGGCCTTGGACTGTTCGTCGGCTTCGCGGGCCACCACCGGGGCACAGATCCCCAGGTCGCCCAGCAGCGGGAACTTCACCCCCTTGGGCAGGCCTTCGGGCACCTCGGCCGGGAAGCTGAGCACATTGGTGGCGTAGTCCTTGCCCCGGTAGTGCCGGTTCAGTGACTGACCTTCCTTGGCGTCGACCACGCGGATGGCCAGGTCGGCCTCGCGGATGCGGCCTTTCAGCGCCGCCGCCACCCATTTGCGGAAGCTCACCGCCGCCGGCAGGCCGGTGCGGGGCAGGGCATAGCTGACGGCGACATCGAGGCGGACGGGGCCCTTGGTCATGGTATTTCCGGTGTTTCAACAATAAGGCCGACAGTATCGCGCGTGCGACCCGCCGCCGCCATCACGCGTCCGGTTTGACCTGCTGCAGGTCACGGCGGTCGTACGCACTGACGATCCGCGCGACCAGCGGGTGGCGCACCACGTCGCGGGCCTCGAAGAAGGTGAAGCTCACCCCTTCCACGTCACGCAGCACTTCGATGGCGTCACGCAGGCCTGACTTCACGTGCTTGGGCAGGTCGGTCTGGGTCAGGTCTCCGGTGACCACCGCGGTGGAGCCGAAGCCGAGGCGGGTCAGGAACATCTTCATCTGTTCGATGGTGGTGTTCTGCGCCTCATCCAGGATCACGTAGGCATCGTTGAGCGTGCGGCCGCGCATGTAGGCCAGTGGCGCAATCTCGATGACGTTTTTTTCCAGCAGCTTGACCTCCTTTTCCACGCCCAGCATTTCATACAGGGCGTCGTACAGCGGGCGCAGGTAGGGGTCGACTTTCTGGGTCAGGTCGCCGGGCAGGAAGCCCAGTTTTTCGCCGGCTTCCACCGCCGGGCGCACCAGAATCAGGCGTTGCACGCGCGACTCGTTGAGCGCCTCGACCGCGCTGGCCACGGCCAGGAAGGTCTTGCCGGTACCGGCCGGGCCGATGCCAAAATTGATGTCGTGGGTGGTGATCTGGTGCAGGTAGCGGGCCTGGTTGGCACCGCGCCCGCGCACCGTGCCGCGCTTGACCTTGATGCTGACCTCCTGCGCCTCGTACGCGCGCTCGGCGACGTGTTCCACATTGGCCTGGTTCAGGCGCAGGTGGATGGCGTGGCTGTCGAACACGGTGTCGGCCGCTTCTTCGTACAGCGCTTCAATCAGCTTCTGTGTCTCGGCGACCACCGCCTTGGGTCCGCTGATGCGGAATACGTGGCCGCGATTGGCGATTTCGACGCCGAGCTTGAGTTCGATCTGGCGCAGGTGTTCATCGAAGGGGCCAGCCAGGTTGGCCAGGCGCTCGTTGTCTTCCGGGGCCAGGGTGAAGTCGCGGTGTGCCAGTGCGGTCATTGCATGCGGCGGCACGCAGTGACGGTGCCGCAGGATCAGGAAAGGAGTGACAGGGTAGCGCGTTTCCCGGCAGCCGCGTGTTCTCCACAGCCGTTGTGCAAGGGCGGTGCAGCAACCTGTGGATAGCTGGCCGCAGCCCTAGTGCCGCAAGGTAGATGAAGGCGTGGTCAAAAAATCGTCAAGGTCAGGTGGGGTTTTCCACATGCACTGTGGGCGGCTGCGGGAGAAACATGTGGATAACCGCGTGCACGCCAGTTGCCGCAACGCCTGCGGGTAGGTGATCATTTCATGACCAGCGCGCACTGGCGCGCGTTCTGCCTGACGGAGTCGTGCCGATGTCCGCAGTGTGCATTAGTAGGGGAATCACGGTCAGGCCAGGGCATTGCCTGGGGCTGGTGGCGCTGGTGTTGTTGGCTGGCTGCAGTCGCGAACCGGAGACGGCCCTCGGTACGCTGGAGTGGGACCGCATTACCGTGCCGGCACCGGCGGCTGAAACCATTGCGTCGATCGAGGTTCGCGAAGGGCAGCAGGTCGCGGCAGGTGCTCCGTTGATGCAGCTGGAAACGACGCGCACAGCCGCCCAGTTGGCCGCCCTGCAGGCGCAGACCGCCCAGGCCGGTCAGACGCTGCTCGAGCTTGAGCACGGCCCTCGCGCGGAGGACATCGAACAGGCGCGGGCGACGCTGGCCGCGGCACGGGCTCAGGCCGCTGATGCCACCGCCTATCTTGCGCGTCTGCAGCCGCTGGGCCGACAGCAACTGGTGGCCGCTGCCGACGTGGATCGCGCCCGGGCGGCTGCTGGCAATGCGCAGGGAACCGTACGCGCGGCAGAACAGGCACTGCTGGCGCTGGAACATGGCACCCGGATTGAACAGGTCGGCCAAGGGCAGGCCGCGCTGCAGGCGGCCCAGGCGCAGGTGGCCGCACAGGTGGTCACGCTGGACAAACTCGGGCTGGTGGCCCCGCGCGCCGGCCGCATCGACGCGCTGCCGTACCGGCAGGGCGACCAGGCACCGGTGGGAGCACCGCTGGTGATCATGCTGGTGGGCGAGCATCCCTATGCGCGCGTCTACCTGCCGGAACCGCTGCGACTGAAAGTGAAGGTTGGTCAATCCGCCCAGGTCACGCTGCAAGGACGCGAAGGTGCGCTGCGTGCGCGGGTGCGCAGCATCCGCAGCGACCCGGGCTTCAATCCTTACTATGCGCTCCGCGGCGATGACGCTTCGCGCCTGAGCTGGTTGGCCGAAATCGAGCTGGAGCCGGCGAATGATGGGGCCGCGTTGGCGGATCTTCCGGCCGGCGTCCCGGTGCGGGTCACATTTTGAACGACCTGGCCATCCAGGCGCGCGGACTGACCAAGCGCTTTGGTGCGCTCGTGGCGGTGGACCACGTCGATCTGCAGGTGCCGCGGGCCAATGTGTACGGCTTTCTAGGCCCCAACGGCTCGGGCAAGTCCACCACGATCCGCATGCTGTGCGGGCTGCTCACCCCGACCGAAGGAGAGATCGAGGTGCTGGGCCTGCGCATTCCCGAGCAGGCCGAGGCGCTGCGTCAGCGCATCGGTTACATGACCCAGCGGTTCTCGTTGTTCGAGGACCTCAGCGTACGCGAGAACCTGGAGTTCCTCGCCGCGGTGCAGAACCTGCCGCGTGCGCAGGCGCGCACGCGCATCGACGAATTGCTGGAGCACTACCACTTCCAGGACCGGCAGAAACAGCTGGCCGGCACCATGAGCGGGGGACAGAAGCAGCGCCTGGCCCTGGCCGGCGCGGTGATCCACCAGCCGGAGCTGCTGTTCCTCGACGAGCCCACCAGTGCGGTCGACCCCGAGTCGCGGCGCGACTTCTGGGAAAAGCTGTTCGACCTGGCGGATGCCGGCACCACGCTGCTGGTCTCCACCCACTACATGGATGAAGCCGAGCGTTGCCATCGCCTTGCCATTCTCGACCAGGGCGCGCTGGTAGCCGATGGCACGCCCGCCGAGCTCACCGGCGCACTGCGCGGACGCACACTGGAAGTACAGGCCGACCAGCCGCGACAGGCGCAGCGTGCGCTGGCCCATGTCGCGGGCGTGTTGAGCGTGGCGCAGATCGGTAACAGCCTGCGCGTGCTGCTGGACGCGGGCAGTGAGGGGGAGGCGGCCGTGCAGCAGGCGCTGCACAGCGCCGGGTTGTCCGCGGAGGTGGTCGCCAGTACGCCCAATCTGGAGGACGTGTTCGTGTCTGCTACGCGGGGTCGAGAGCCTGCCGGCGAGGAGACCGCATGAACCTGCGCCGGTTGTGGGCGGTGGTGATCAAGGAGCTGCGGCAGATGCGTCGTGACCGGGTCACCCTGGCCATGATCGTGGGCATTCCGGTGATGCAATTGGTGTTGTTCGGCTACGCCATCAACCTCAACCTGCGCAACCTGGACGCGGGTATTGCCGACCAGGCGCGGACCAGCGCTTCGCGCGCGCTGGTGATGGACATGGTGGCGACCGGCGTGGTCCGCCCGGTCCTGCACGTGGACACGCCCGAGGAGCTGATGCATGCCTTGCGGCAGGGCAAGATCAGTGTAGGGGTGGTGGTGCCGGCCGACTTCGAGCGACGTCGCTTTGAAGGACGCGAGGCCGTCCAGGTGCTGGTGGATGGCAGCGATACCGTAGTGCAGAGCGCGGCGGTGCAGCTGGCGCAGGTGCCACTGGACGGCGTGCCGGTGCGCAACGACCGCCCGCTGCGTGCCGGTGCCTCGGCTGCGGCGGGGCAGGTGAGCGTGGTGGCGTTCTACAACCCGCAGCGACGTTCGGCAGTGAACATCGTGCCCGGGTTGATCGGCATCATTCTGACCATGACCATGGTGATGTTCACAGCGGTGGCGATCGTGCGCGAACGTGAGCGCGGCAACATGGAGCTGCTGATTGCCACGCCGTTGAGCAGCAGCGAACTGATGATCGGCAAGGTGCTGCCGTACGCGGTGATCGGTCTGATACAGACCAGCCTGGTGCTGGTGCTGGGTTTGTGGCTGTTCCAGGTGCCGGTGCGTGGCAGCGTGCTGGACGTCTACCTGGTCGCGATGCTGCTGATTCTCGCCAACCTGGCGTTGGGGTTGTTGATTTCGACCAAGGCCCGCTCGCAGTTCCAGGCCATGCAGATGACGATGTTCGTGTTCCTGCCGTCGATTCTGCTGTCGGGCTTCATGTTTCCATTCGCCGGCATGCCACGGGTGGTGCAGTGGCTGGCCGAGATCCTGCCGTTGACGCATTTTCTGCGCCTGGTGCGCGGCATCATGCTGCGCGGCGCGCGCTGGTGGGAGCTGTGGCCGGAGGTTCTGGCGCTGCTGGCCTTCATCGTGGTGATGATGGTGGTGGTGATCACGCGGTTCCGGAAGCGGTTGGATTGATCCGGCACCGCGCAGCCACGCAGGGCGTGGCTCTACGCCCGGGTTTGGACACGCAGGTCGCCGCCCCCCACGGCCGGGTTTGGCACCGCGAGGACACGCATGGCGTGTCCCTACCGGTCGTCCATCACTGCAACACGGTGTACACAATCCGCCGGTTGCGCTCGCGACCGGCTTCCATGCGGTTGTCGGCCACTGGCTGGTCTTCTCCGTAACCGCGCGGCACCAGCACGCTGGACGGCACGCCCAGGGCGCGCAGCTCGGCGACCACTGCTTCGGCGCGCTGCTGGCTCAGCCGCAGGTTGGCGTCCGACCCGCCAAGGCTGTCGGTGTGGCTTCCCACTTCCAGCCGCAGCTGCGACCCGGCGGCGCGGATCGCCAGCGCACTGGCGCGCAGCGTGTCCATGCTGTCGGCACGCAGCACCGGCGACTTGTGCTCGAAACGCACGATTCCCTTGTTCAGCGCCTTGGCCAGCTGCGGCGGGTCATGCGCTTCCGGCAGCTGCGCCAGCGCCACCCGGCCACGGTCCCACAGGCCGGTGACCGGCAGGTGCCCGAATGCCCGTCGCAGCACATCGGAGACCGCAACCCGCTCCGCTTCCGGCAGGCGGCCCAGGTCGGCATTCACCGCATCGCCGCTGAACGACAGCGCCAAACCGGGGTGGTCCAGCGAAGGCAGCACCGCGATCAGTCGATCCAGCCAGCGCGGTGACTGGGTCTGCGGATCACGCTGGATGTCCCCGCCGACCCGGGCCTGGCCGTACTGGGCCAGCAGCGCGGTCCATACCCGGCGGCGGTCCGCTTCGCTGGGCAGGCGACCGCGCACGTCCACGCCGGTGTCTTTGACCACCAGGGTCAGGCGCGGCATCTGGTGCCGTTCTGCGGCGGCCGCAGCCGCAGCCTGAGCCATCGTGCCGGCCGGCGCGCGGGTTTTCTGGTGGATCCATCCCGTCAGGCACAGCAGCACGCCGGCCACCACCAGCCACAGGGCTCCTCGTAAGGCACCGCCGCGCAGCGAGCGGGGCGGTGCCGTCACCACCTGCGGCACCCGGGCGGGGACAGGCGCAACGGCCGCCTCCGCCGCCTCACGCTCCAGGACGTCGATCAGGCCCGGCAGCAGGTCGGCCGCCACCACCGCGAACATGCCGGTCGGAAACGCGGCAAGCCGTGCCATCTCCACCAGCTGCGCGCGCCCGACGATGCGTTCGAACTGGCTGGTCAGCAGGCGGTGCGGTGGCGCACCGGCAGGGAACTCGTGGCCCAGTCCCGCTTGGTCGAAGCGCTGGCGCAGTCCCTCCACGCCCCCCGGCAGGCTGCGGATGTAGTCGACCAGCACTTCCACCAGGCGGCGTGCACGATGGCCCAGTCCCATGTGCAGGGCGGTGTCTTCAATGAAAGGGTCGAGCAATGACATCAATCAGGTTCCCGGTTGCATCGCCCCATGCGGCATGCAGGGGCTCTGCGACGTCAATGTGGGAACCGCTCGTCAACGCGAAATGAAAGTTTGTCGTGAAAAAGGTTGCGAATTGGCAGCAGATACCGGCCATTTAGGCGGCCTATGACAGGTCAACGCCACAACCGCGCGGGTTGCGACATCCGGGGTGGGTCAAAAGCGACATAGGAGTGGACGGCCCTGCAAAAAGCGAATGGCGCAGTTCAAGCGTCGTTTTCGGGCTGAAAGCGACACCCGCTGCGCGCCCGATTCTGTCGCAATCAGCCAAATTCGAGCTGTTCCAGATAGCGTTGACGCCACTGGTTGATGTCGTTGGCGCGCAGGTGATCCATCATCGCGTTCCAGCGCTCCTTGCGCTTGTGCAGCGGCATGGTCGCGGCCGTGGCGATGGCATCGGCGACGCCGTCCAGGTCGTGCGGGTTCACCAGCAGCGCCTGCTTGAGCTCGTCGGCGGCACCGGCCAGCAGTGACAGCACCAGCACGCCAGGGTTGTCCGGGTCCTGCGAGGCCACGTACTCCTTGGCGACCAGGTTCATGCCGTCGCGCAACGGGGTCACCAGCCCGACCGCGGCGGCGCGGTAGAAGCCGGTCAAGGTGGCATGCGCGAAGTTCTGGTTCACATAGCGCAGCGGCGTCCAGTCCGGTTCGGCATACCCCCCGTTGATGTGGCCGGCGGTCTGCTCCAGTTGGCTGCGCAGCTGCCGGTACTCGGTGACATCACCCCGCGAGACCGGGGCGATCTGCAGATAGGTCAGGCTGCCACGCTGGTCAGGGTGCCGCTGCAGGTAGCGTTCGAAGCCCAGGAAACGCTCGGGCAGGCCCTTGGAGTAGTCCAGCCGGTCCACGCCAATCGCCAGCTGGCGGTCGCGCAGGCTGTTGCGCAGGTCGCGCACGGCTGGCTTGTTGGCCCCGGCCTTGGCCAGCCGCTCGATCTGCGCGGTATCGATGCCGATCGGGAACGCCGCCGCGCGGAACTGCCGTCCGCCTGGTGCCTGCAGCAACCCGCCGTCCACTACCTGGCCGCCGCCGAACAGGCGCACATAGGACTGGAAGCGGTCGGCGTCGCGCTGGGTCTGGAAGCCGACCAGATCATAGGCGTAGAGGCTGGAGAACAACCGCAGGTGGTCGGGCATGGCCTGCAACAGGTCGGCCGAGGGCATCGGCACGTGCAGGAAGAAGCCGATCCGGCAGCCAATGCCGCGCTCGCGCAGCAGCGCGCCCAGCGGAATCAGGTGGTAGTCGTGGATCCACAGCACGTCGTCTTCGCGCAGCAGGGGAGCCAGTTTCTCGGCAAACAGCGCGTTGACCCGGCGGTAGGTCTCGCGGGTGGCGCGGTCGTAGTCCACCAGGTCCAGGCGGAAATGCAGCAGCGGCCACAGCGTGCGGTTGGCAAAGCCGTTGTAGTAACCGTCCACGTCGCGCTTGTTCAGATCCATCGTGACGTAGCGGATGTCACCGTCGGTCTGCTCGTGCAGCGCACCGCTGGCTTCCTTAACCGATTTTCCGCTCCAGCCGAACCACAGCCCACCGCGCTCCTGCAGCGCGGCCAGCAGGCCCACCGCCAGCCCGCCGGAGATCGATTGCCCGGGCACCGCCACCCGGTTGGAGACGACGACCAGCCGGCTCATGACGCCTCCTGCCAGCTGCGCGACAACCGCATCGCGGCGGTGATCAGGCCCACGTGCGAGTAGGTCTGCGGGAAGTTGCCCCAGGCCTCGCCATTGTCGAAGGCCAGGTCTTCGGACAGCAGGCCGAGGTGGTTGCGGCGCTCCAGCAGCATCTCGAACATCTCGCGCGCTTCGTCGAGGCGACCGATCGCGGCCAGTGCGTCGATGTACCAGAAGGTGCAGATGGAGAAGCTGGTTTCCGGCTCGCCGAAGTCATCCGGTGCCACATAGCGGTACAGCGCGTTGCCGTGCTTGAGATCGCGGCCAATCGCATCCACGGTGGCGACGAAGCGGGCGTCGTCGGCGTCGATGAAGCCGATGTCGGCCAGCAGCAGCAACGACGCATCCAGCCGGTGCCCGCCGAAGGTGTCGGTGAAGTGGCCGAGGTCCTCGCTCCATGCCTCGCGCAGGATGCGTGCATGGATGGTGTTGGCGCGTTCGCGCCAATAGGTTGCACGGTCGTCCAGCTTCAGCCGCACCGCGATCTTGCACAGGCGATCACACGCGGCCCAGCACATGGCGCTGGTGTAGGTGTGCACCTCGGTGCGACCGCGGAACTCCCACAGCCCGGCATCGGGCACGTCGTGCAGCGCGAACGCCTGTTCGCCCAGCGGTTCCAGCCGCGCGAAGGTGTGGGTGTCGCCCGGGTCCTGCAGGCGCTGGTCGAAGAACAGCTGGGTCGAGGCCAGCACCACGCTGCCGTAGACATCGTGCTGGCGCTGCACCCAGGCCAGGTTGCCCCGGCGCACCGGACCCATGCCGCGGTAGCCATCCAGCGTGGCCACTTCGTGTTCATCCAGCTTGGCCTCGAAGCCAATGCCGTACAGCGGCTGCAGGCTGCCGTCAGCGGTGGCCAGGTTGAAGATGTAGCCGAGGAACTGCTCCATGGTGCGGGTCGCACCCAGGCGGTTGAGCGCACGTACCACGAATGCGGCGTCGCGCAGCCAGCAGTAGCGGTAGTCCCAGTTGCGGATGCTGCCCGGCGCTTCCGGAATGGAGGTGGTCATGGCGGCGATGATCGCGCCGCTGTCTTCGTACTGGCACAGCTTCAGAGTGATGGCGCTGCGGATCACCGCGTCCTGCCATTCCAGCGGAATGGACAGGTAACGCACCCATTCGCGCCAGTAGTCACGGGTGCGCTGGAAGGCTTCCTGCACATAGCCGCTGATCGAGCGGGTCAGGGTTTCATCCACGCCCAGCACCAGGTGCACGGGGTGGTTGAGCACGAACGGCAGCTGGTCACGGACGAAGCGCAGCGGCACGTCGGTGGTCAGGCGCAGCACGTGGTCAGGCAGTACCCAGCGGATGTGGTTGCTGCCCCAGGTGGCATCGGGCACGTCTGCACCCCAGTTGGCCAGCGGGCGGGCGCGCACGATGATGCGCGGGCTGCCCTTGAGCGGGCGCACCTGGCGGATCAGGCTGACCGGACGATAGAAGCGGTCGTTGTTTCGCCATCGCGGGGCGAAGTCGATGATCTCCAGCGCGCCACCGTGTTTGTCATACAGTACGGTGCGCAGAATGGCGGTATTGGTCAGGTACTGCTGCTCGCTGCCGGTCATGTCTTCCAGTTCGATGGCGAAGTCGCCACCTTGCTGGGTATTGGGCTGCAGCAGCGCGCAGAAGGTGGGGTCGCCGTCGAAGGTCGGCAGGCAGCTCCAGACGACACGGCCCTGGCGGTCGATCAGTGCGCCGAAAGTGCCGTTGCCGACCACGCCCAGGTCAAGATTGGGTTCACTCATGCGGGGGATTTCCAGTTTCAGTAAGCGTTCTCGCGCAGCCAGCCATGCACGTTGCGGATCTGTGGCAGGGCGAACACCGCTGCGCTGGGCTCGCGCGCACCCACCAGCACGCTCCAGCCGTGCAGGGTGTTGGCGGCATCGAAGCCATATTCGTCGGTGAGGTCGTCGCCCAGGAATACCGGCACGCGCCCGCGGAACGGGGTGTGCTGCATCAATTGGCGGATGGCGCGGCCCTTGTCGCTGCCCACCGGCACGAACTCGACCACATGGTCACCCGGTTGCAGGCGATAGCCGCTGTGTCCACGGATGTGGCGTTCAGCGAACTGCTGAACCTCGGTGCCCGCGTGCGGCGCGCCGCGCCAGTGCAGGGCCAGGCTGCGGCCCTTGTCTTCCACCAGCACGCCAGGATGGCCGTGCGCGAAGCGCATCGCCTGTTGGTGTACGGCGTGCAGCCAGGTGCTGGTGTTGCTGTCGTCGGCCGCGTCATGCGCGGGCGGATCCAGCGTGGGATGGGTGCGCAGTTCGTGGCCATGCAGGCCGGCGGCGGGCAGTCGCAGCGGAGCGAACAGCGTATCCAGCTGCTCCAGCGGTCGGCCGCTGATCAGCGCGACCGCGCCTTCCAGCCGGTCACTGATGCGTCCGATCGCCTCGCGTACCTCGGGCAGCAGGCGCACCGCCTCGGGGTCGTCGGCAAATTCGATCAGGGTGCCGTCCACGTCCAGGAACAGCGCACAGGCATCGTCCAGCAGTGGCGGCGGCGGACGTTGGGGGAAGTCGTTGGCCATAAGGGCCAACATGCCAGCGCGGATGTGATTGTCGGGTAATGACAACCACATCCCGATGGCGTCCGGTTGTCGCGGGTTCACCG
>JAEXNZ010000436.1 GCA_023439425.1 Pseudomonadota bacterium | reverse complement strand
CGCGGGCGGCCGCCCGCGCCAAGCCGGTGGTGGTGGTCAAATCCGGCCGCCATATCCGCATCAACCCCGATGCAGACACCCACGTGCAGGCGCTGGCCAGTTCCGATGACGTCTATGGGGCCGCGTTCAACCGCGCCGGCCTGCTGCGGGTGAGCGCGCTGGACGAACTGTTCACCGCCGCCGAAACCCTGGGCCGGCTCGGCACCTTCCCGGGCCGTCGCCTGGCCATTCTGAGCAACGGCGGCGGGGTAGGGCGGCTGGCGGTAGATCAGCTGCGCGCCCTGCGTGGCCAGCTGGCCGAACTTTCCCCGGCCACCGTGACCCAGCTCGACACCGTGCTGCCGCAGGGCTGGTCGCGGGCCAATCCGGTCCACATCGTGGTCGATGCCGATGGCGACCGCTACGCCGCCGCCATCGAAGCACTGATGAACGACAGCGAGAACGACGCGGTGCTGGTGGTCAACGTGCCCACTGCGTTCACCTCGTCCGCCGACGCCGCGCAGGCGCTGACCCGCACGCTCGGTCTGCGCCCGCGCCACCAGCGTGACAAGCCCGTGTTCGCTGTGTGGCTGGGCAACGACGACCGCGCCACCGCCACGCTGAATGCCGCGCGCGTGCCGACCTATCCCACTGAAGCCGAGGCCGTGCGCGGCTTCCAGCATCTGGTGCGCTACCGCGACGCGCAGGCGGCGCTGATGGAAACGCCACCCAGCCTGCCGGAAGACTTCGTGGTGGATACCGCCGCCGCGCGCACGCTGGTGGAGGACGCCCTGGCAGCCGGGCAGCAGTGGCTGGACCCGATTGCCACGCATCAGCTGCTTACCGCCTACGGCATTCCCTCTGCGCCGGTGATGCAGGCCGCCGACCCGCACGAGGCGATGGATCTGGCCCAGCCGCTGCTGGAGCAGGGCGCGACGGTCGCAGTGAAGATTCTGTCGGCCGATATTCCACACAAATCCGATGTGGACGGCGTGCGCTTGAACCTGGGCACCCTGCAGGCCGTGCATGCCGCCGCCACTTCCATTCTGGAACGGGCACGCACCCTGCGCCCGAACGCGCGCATCGACGGTGTGCTGGTGCAGCCCACCGTGGTGCGCCCGAAGGCGCGCGAGCTGATTGCCGGCATCGCCGACGCCCCCACTTTCGGGCCGGGGGTGGTGTTCGGGCGCGGCGGCACTGCTGTGGAAGTCATCGACGACAAGGCACTTGCGCTGCCGCCACTGGACCTGCGGCTGGCGCATGAACTCATCGGGCGCACCCGCGTGTCGCGCATCCTCAAGGCCTATCGCGATGTGCCCGCTGCGGATGAACGCGCCGTCGCGCTGATCCTGGTCAAGCTCGCGCAGCTCGCTGCCGACATTCCCGAAGTGCGCACGCTGGACATCAACCCGCTGCTTTCTGACCGTGATGGCGTGCTGGCACTGGATGCACGCGTGGCCATTGCGCCGTCGCGGCGCATGCACAAGGGTCGTGGCCATCCGCGTTTCGCGGTGTTCCCGTATCCGAAGGAATGGGAGCGCCATCTCACCCTGTCCGATGGTGCCGCCGCATTCGTGCGCCCGGTGCGCCCGGAAGACGATGCCTTGTTCCGCGCCTTCTTCGCCCGTGTAACGGATGAAGACCTGCGCCTGCGCTTCTTCCAGTCGGTGAAGCACTTCAGCCATGAGTTCATCGCGCGCCTGACCCAGCTCGACTACGCGCGGTCCATCGCCCTGGTGGCCATTGATCCGCGCACCGGCGACATGCTCGGTGCGGTGCGCCTGCATGCCGATGCGGACTATGACCGGGGCGAGTACGGCATCCTGATCCGTTCCGATCTGAAGGGTCACGGCATCGGCTGGCGGTTGATGACCATCATGATCGAGTACGCGCAGTGGCTGGGCTTGAACGTGGTCGAAGGCCAGGTGCTGCGTGAGAACAGCACCATGCTGGCGATGTGCCAGAGCCTGGGCTTCACTACCAGGCTCGACCCGGACGACGCCACCGTGATGGTGGTGACGTTGCCGGTGCAGTCGGTGAAGGTGGACGGCGAGGCCCCGATTCCGCACGCGTAGCCGTCGCTGGCTTTGGCGTTGGCTTTTGCCTCTGCTTTGGCCTTGCTTTGGCCTTGCTTTGGTAGAGTCGGCCGACAGGCGACTGCCGATAACAACGATCACCGCTGTAACGCATGACCTCGAACAACGTCATGCGTCACCGTGCCGATCACCGTCACCAGCCGTCGTCTATCGACCGACGCTACCGCTGGACGTCCTCTGGTACGGTCACCAGCGTTATCCACACCGCAGCGGCACCCAGCGCTTCTCTGCCCTCATCAAGCCCGGGCACGCTTGCAGTGCGTAGCAACACCGCATACGCCCAACCCGCCACCGAACTCGCAACCTCGGGCAGCGCCTGCACAAGCGCACTCCCCCGCGTAAGCTCATCAGTACCCTCCACGAACAGCGCGTCCAGCGAAACACCACCGACCCGGCAACGCGAACCGAACCCCGCATTGCGGATGTTCTCCAGCTGCGCACCGAGCGCCCGAAGCCGGGTGGTGCAGCTGGGGAATCGTTGACTGATGATCTCCTGGTCACGACGGCCGAGGTCCCTGAAGTAGCCGAGCTCCTTCTGCTCGATGCTGCTCAAGGGCAGCGCGGGTGAGAACGCCGGCGTGGGTGTCTGATGGTGGCTTCCTGAGGGGCTGTTGCTCGCCGGCGCAGACGCGTTGTCAGGCAATCGCATGTCAGCTCTCTCCAATGGGAATCACCAGACCGTAGCGCGTACGCCACGCAACACATAGAGCCATCAGCGACATTCCGGTCGCCGTCAAACGGCGCGACAATACGTCGCATGACTGACAAGATCCCCCTGCTCCTGCTCCCCGGCCTGCTCAACGACGCCGAACTCTGGCGCGAGCAGATCGCCGCACTCTCCGATATCGCGAGCTGCACCGTGGGCGACCAGACCCGCGGTGAAACCCTGCAGGCCGTGGTCGACGATGTACTGGCCCAGGCCCCGCCCCGGTTTGCGCTGGCTGGCTTCTCGCTCGGCGGCTTCGTCGCCCAGCAGATCCTGCGCGCCGCGCCCGAACGCGTGCTGCGGCTGGCGCTGATCGACACTTCGATCCATGCAGATTCGCCCGAGCGCGCCGCCCAGCGCCGCAGCCAGCAGGCCAGCGTGCGCCTGCCCGGCAAGTTCCACGGCTTCGGCGACACGCTGATGCGCAGTTACATCGATGCCTCACGGCTGGATGACTACGTGCTGGTGCAGCGGGTGCGTGACATGACCGCGCGGCTCGGTGCCGAGGTATTCCTGCGCCAGAGCGCGCTGGAACGGGTGGACGGGCACGATGTGCTGGCCACCTATCGTGATCCGCTGTTGATCCTCTGCGGTGCCAACGATCGCATCACCCCGCCGGCAATCAGCGAGGAGATGCATGCTCTGGTGCCACATTCGACGCTGCAGATCATTCCCGACTGCGGGCACCTGGCCCCGATGGAGCAGCCCGAAGCCGTCAACGCCGCCATGCGCACCTGGCTCACGTAGAGCCGGGCTTGCCCGGCTGCCGCTCACCTCAATCCCACGCCGGCGCAATCCCTTCCGGGTTCGCCAGCCGGTGCCCACGATCCAGCGTCGCAATCCGCGCCATGTCCTCGTCATCCAGCTTTACCTCAGCGGACTTCAGATTCGCCGCCAGGTTTTCCCGCTTGGTCGAAGACGGAATCACCGCATAGCCCTGCTGCAGTGCCCAGGCCAGCGCCACCTGCGCCGGGGTCTCGCCGTGGCGTTCGGCGATGGCCTGCATCACCGGCTCTTTCAGCACTTCGCCGTAGGCCAGGCTCATGTACGCGGTGACATGGATGCCCTGTTCGCGCAGGTAGGCGATCAGCGCCCGGTTCTGCAGGTACGGGTGCACCTCGATCTGGTTGGTGGCGATGGCATCGGCCCCCAGAATCTCCACCGCCTGACGGGTCAGGTCGATGGTGAAGTTGGAGATGCCGATCTGTCCGGTCAGGCCATCGGCCTGGGCCTGCGCCAGGGCACCCAGATACTCGACCATCGGCACCTCATCCTTCGGCGAGGGCCAATGGATCAGGGTCAGGTCCACCGCATCGGTGCGCAGCTTGGCCAGACTCTCTTGCAGGCTGGCCCGCAGCGCCTCGCGGCGGAAGTTGCTGATCCAGATCTTGGTGGTCAGGAACACGTCCTGGCGTGGCACGCCGGACTCGGCCAATGCCTGCCCGACTTCAGCTTCATTGCCATAGATCTGCGCAGTGTCGATAGCGCGGTAGCCCACGTCCAGCGCATTGCGGACCGACTCAATCACCACCTGGTCCTTCAAACGGAAGGTACCCAGACCAAATGCAGGAATGCTCATAAAAAACTCCAGTGTGGGGAACGTAGAGCGGGGCTAGCCCCGCTCTCTCAACAACAAAACTACTCAATGCGCCGTTACGGCAATGCCCTCAGCCCGGACCGCCACGCCATCACGGCGGTCCAGCCGCCCGCTCAGCGCAGTCAGCCCCAGCGCACCCAGCACCACCAGCGCACCCAGCCACGGCGTATGCATCAGGCCCAGGTGGTCCACCACCAGGCCGCCCAGCGAAGCGCCCATCGCAATGCCCACATTGAACGCCGCAATGTTCAGCCCCGAGGCCACATCCGCGGCCTGCGGTGCGAAGCGCTGCGCCTGCTTCACCACATACACCTGCAGTCCCGGCACATTGCCGAACGCCACCGCGCCCAGCGCCAGCACCGTCAGCAGCACCAGCACGGTGGAATGCGCGGTGAAGGTCAGCGCCAGCAGCACCAGTGCCAGCAGGCTGAAGATCAGCATCAGCGCCGGAATCGGGCCACGGCGGTCGGCCAGGCGGCCACCCCAGAGGTTGCCGATCGCCACCGACACGCCATACACCAGCAGCACCCCGCTCACCGCATTGGCGGAGAAGCCGGTCACGTCCTGCAGAATCGAGGCCAGGTAAGTAAACGACAGGAAGGTGCCGCCATAACCCAGCGCGGTGATCGCATACACCAGCAGCAGGCGCGGCTGCGCCAGTACCGCCAACTGTTGGCCAAAGGTGGCCGGCTCACTGCGCTGCAGGTTGCGCGGCACGAACAACAGGCTGCCCAGCAGGGCGATCACACCCAGTGCTGCCACCGCCAGGAAGGTCGCACGCCATCCCAGGTGCTGGCCGATGAAGGTACCCAGCGGCACCCCGGTGACCAGCGCCACGGTCAGCCCGGTGAACATGATCGCAATCGCGCTGGCGGCCTTTTCCTTCGGCACCACCGAGGTGGCGATGATCGAGCCAATCGAGAAGAACACGCCGTGCGCCAACCCGGTCAGCACCCGCGCTACGATCAGCGAGCCGTAGGTGGGTGCCATCCAGGCAATCAGGTTGCCCACGGTGAACAGCAGCATCAGCGCCACCAGCAGGGTCTTACGCGGCACCCGGCCGGTGAGCGCGGTCAATACCGGCGCGCCGACCGCCACGCCCAGTGCATACAGCGAGACCAGCAGGCCAGCGGAGGGCAAGGTGACGCCGAGGTCGGCGGCGATGGTCGGAATCAGCCCGACAATGACGAATTCGGTGGTGCCAATGGCGTACGCACCCAGCGTGAGCGCCAATAAGGCCAAGGGAATGCCACGAGACATGGGAAGGGACCGGTGAGGGATGAGGCTGCGCAGTCTGCGCGCCCGACTGTTGCTGAAAAAGCGGTCTTCACGCCAATCACTATTGATCTGCGCGCAATAATGCACCCCATGAAAACCACCCTCGACGAAATGCAGGCCTTCATCGCCGTCATCGACAGCGGCTCCATCACCGCCGCCGCCGAGACCCTGGGCCAGACCACCTCCGGGGTCAGCCGCGCGCTTGCCCGGCTGGAAGAAAAGCTCGGCACCACGCTGCTCACCCGCACCACCCGCCGGCTGCAGCTCACCGAAGAGGGCAGCGCCTTCCTGGAGCAGGCCCGCGCCATCGTTGCTTCCGTAGAGTCAGCCGAAGAACAGATCGCAGCCCGCCGCGAGCGTCCGGCGGGCCGCCTGCGCGTGGACGCCGCCACTCCGTTCGTACTGCACGTGATCGCTCCACTGGTCGCCAGCTATCGCGAGCACTTCCCCGACGTCGCGCTGGAGCTCAACAGCAGCGAGCGCTACATCGACCTGCTCGAGCGCCGCACTGATGTGGCCATCCGCATCGGCCCACTGGCCGACTCCACCCTTCATGCCCGACCGCTCGGCCACAGCCGGTTACGCGTGCTGGCCAGCCCGGCGTATCTGAAGGCGAACGGCACCCCGAAACGGGTGGAGGACCTGCAGCAGCACGCGCTGCTGGGCTTCGGCGAGCCCGATTCACTCAACCACTGGCCGTTGCCCGGGCGCACCGACGCCTTGCTGCACATCAAACCGGCGGTGTCGGTATCCAGCGGCGAAACCCTGCTGCGGCTGGCGCAGGCAGGGGCAGGGGTGGTCTGCCTGAGCGACTTCATGACCCAGCGCGACCGTGATGGCGGCACCCTGGTGCAGGTGCTGCCGGCGCTCACCGTCGAGGTGCGGCAGCCGATCCATGCGGTGTATTACCGCAACACGGCGGTAAGCGCGCGGATCACCAGCTTTCTGGATCACCTGGCCGCAGGCATGACCGGACCGGCCTTCGTGCGCTGACGGATCGCCTGGGGCGGCCCCCGGCCGGCCCGGGGGACCGATGCCGCGCGCGCCAACCCCGGCGCACCGGCCAACACAAACACATCGACTGCGTCATTCAATGCCAGCGCCTGTTCCTCCATGCTGCGCGCAGCCGCCGAGGCCTCTTCCACCAGCGCCGCATTCTGCTGCGTGGCCTCGTCCATATGCACCACGGTCTGATTGACCTGCTCGATCCCCGCCGACTGTTCCTGCGACGCGGCCGAAATCTCGGCCATGATGTCGGTCACCCGCTGCACGCTGTCGACGATTTCGCGCATGGTTTCTCCGGCCTGCTGCACCAGCGTCGCGCCGCCGGCCACATCCTGCACGGAGGTATCGATCAGACCCTTGATCTCCTATGCCGCCGCCGCAGAACGCTGCGCCAGCGTGCGCACTTCCGAGGCCCCCACCGCAAAGCCGCGGCCCTGCTCACCCGCGCGTGCCGCTTCCACCGCCGCGTTCAGCGCCAGAATGTTCGTCTGGAAGGCAATCCCATCAATCACGCTGATGATGTCGGCAATGCGCTGTGACGACGCTTCAATCGCACGCATGGTGTCCACCACCTTGCCCACCACCGCGCCGCCTTCGCTGGCCACGCTGTGCGCACCAATCGCCAACTGGTTGGCCTGGCGCGCGTGATCGGCGTTCTGGCGCACGGTGGAGGTGAGCTCTTCCATCGATGCTGCGGTTTCTTCCAGATTCGCCGCCTGCTGTTCGGTACGCTGCGACAGATCGGCATTGCCAGCGGCAATCTCGCCGGCAGCGGTCTGGATCGCCTGCGCCGACTGCTTGATGCCACCGACGATGTCGGTCAGCTGTTCACTGGTGGCAGTGACGTCGTCGCGCATGCGTGCGAACACCCCGTGGAACTGGCCCTGCATGCGCGCGCTGAGGTCGCCGCGCGCAATGGCCTGTAGCACGCCTGACAGTTCGCCCAGATCGCGCTCGGTGGTGTCCATCAGCTGGTTCAGGCCCACCACCATGTCGCGGAAATCGTGCTGGAAACCGGCGGCATCGCCGCGCAGGCTGAAGTCACCCAGCGCAGCGGCCTGTGCCAGCCGCTTGATCTCCGCATTGATCGCGCCCAGGTTGCGCTTCACCGTATCCAGCGACTCGGTGATCACCGCCTGCTCGCCCGGCAGTCGCCGCATGTCCAGCGCCAGGTCGCCCACCGCATAGCGGCCCATGATCTGGATCGCCTGCAGCTGCACCTGTACATGAGCGTCCACCAGGGCATTGGTGTCGCGCACCATCTGGCCGTAGCCGCCGGCGAATGCGCTGGCGTCCATGCGATAGCTGATCTCGCCGGCCTCATGGCGCTGCGCCATCTGCGCCTGCGAAGCCAGTACGTCCTTCAGGGTGCGGGTCACGTCCATCATCGCCGTGCCCAGGCGACCGATCTCGTCGCGGCTGCTTACCTGTACGTGGTGATCGAGCTCGCCACGGGCCACCGCGCGAGCAGCGGCCTCCACGCCCACCACCGGTGCGATCACCGACCGGCGCAGCCACCAGCCCAGCAGCACCATCAAGACCACTGCCGCTGCACCGGTCAGCACTGCGCAGATCACCAGCATGCGTCGAGCCTGCTCCGAGCGGGCTTTGACCGCCGCTTCGGAAACCAGCGCCGTGCGCGCACCCAGCGCATCCAGCGTGGTGCCCAGCGCCCGGTCCTTGCCGCGCACCAGGGTGTCGCCTTCCTGCGGGTTGTAACCGCTGGCGGCAAAGGCCTCCAGCGCGCCGTGGTAGTCCTTCTCCAGCGTGGTGTGCTGGCCGATGAAGGTCTTCGCCAACTGCACGGTTTCAGTGTCGCTGCCTTCGGCCAATCCCTGTGCCAGCGCACGGGCCTTTTCGCCCTGCGCATCGAAGGCGCTCAGGTGCTTGGTCCGCAGCGCCTCATCGCTGCCACGCAGCAGCACGTTCTTCCACTCCTGCACCTGCATGCGGAACTCGCGCTGCAGTGCTTCGGCCTGCGCATTGCGCGCCACTTCCGGCGGAATGGTGGTGGAAAGATTGAGCCAGGCGGAACCCAGCCCCGCTACGGCGCACAGCACCACTACTGCCAGGCCAACGGAAAGGGCACCCAGCAGCTTGAACTGCAGGCTGAAGGCGCGCGTCGGCGCGGAAGGGGAGGGCTTCGACATGTCGGCACTGCAAAATGGGAGAGGGGCGACCCGATATCGGACAGCTCCGGCCCCTTCTGAAGTGAGACATGAATCACATTATCTGTCTCGTTCACGCGAGTGAGCGTCTCATTACATTTCCATTACAGATAAATGTAGAACGGTAGTGGCGGCCGCGGGGCCGCCACCCCCCCAAACCCCAACCCCGCCCCGCC
>JAEXNZ010000378.1 GCA_023439425.1 Pseudomonadota bacterium | reverse complement strand
GCGTGGCTGAAAAACCGCACAGCCACGCAGGGCGTGGTGGTTACAGCTGCGACTCCAACGGCAGCCAGCTGATCATCCGCGCACTCGCGCGCTGCCACCACGACGCATCCGGCTCCTTGTCCAGAAGCTGCGGCGGCTGCGCGGCACGGTCCAGCCAGCGCACATCCCCTCGTGCATCCAGATCCACCCAGTAGCTCTGCTCCGGTGCGGCCAGGCGCAGAAATTCATCGCGCAGCTGCGCAGCCAGGACCTCATCGTCGAACAGCACGCCCATCTCGGTATTGAGATAGGCCGAACGCGGGTCCAGGTTGAACGAGCCGACGAACCCGCGTGCGTCATCCAGCACGAATGCCTTGGTATGCAGGCTGGCTCCGCTGCTGCCGAACAGGCCGCCGCCGTCGCTGGCACCATGAGCCTTCAATTCGTACAGATGCACGCCACCGCGCAGCAGCGGCGCGCGGTAGTGCATGTAACCGCTGTGCACAGCGGCCACGTCATTGGCGGCCAGCGAGTTGGTCACGATGCCAACGGTCGCCCCGCGCGCGACCAGGGCGCTGAATCCATCTGTGCCCTCATCGCCGGGCACGAAGTAGGGAGAGATGAGCAGTGCCTTGTGACGGGTCGCTTCCAGTTCACGCACCAGACGCGTCACCAGCCAGCGCTCACGGTCGTCCCGCTGATGCTTCATTGCCGGATCGGACACAATCTCGACCCGGTCGCTCCAGTGCAGGCGGGTCGGCTCCAGGAAGAAGGCACGCGCCGTGGGCGACTCCTGCACGCGCTGCAGATAGGGCTGCGCGCCTTCCAGACGTGCTTCGTTGGCCGATTCACGCAGCAGCAGCTTCAACTGTGCAGGCGTGTGGAACGCCAATGCGGCAATCGGCAAGGCGGTTTCACTGTTCCAGTAGTCGTCGAAGATGCTGCTGGCCTGGCCCACCACGGGCCCGGCCACCAGCAGGTCGAGGTCGCGGAAGTTCACATCGGGACGCGCGCTGAAGTACTCCTCGCCGATGTTGCGGCCGCCAACAATGGCGACCCGGCCGTCGGCAATCCAGGCCTTGTTGTGCATGCGGTGATTCACGCTGAAAAAGCGCTGCACCATTTCCACCAGCCGCCACAGGGCGTCGCGGTTGCGGAACGGGTTGTACAGGCGGATCTCGATGTTGGGGTGCTCATCCAGCGCCATCATCAACGCGTCCTTGTCGTGCGCGTTCATGTCGTCGAGCAGGATGCGCACGCGCACGCCGCGTTCGGCCGCCTGATGCAGTTCCTGCACCATCAGGTGGCCGATGAGATCGTCGTGCCAGATGTAGTACTGCAGATCCAGGCTGCGTGCCGCATGCCGGGTGATGACCGCACGCGCGGCATACGCCTCAAGTCCGTCAGAGAGGAACGCAACACCCGATTGCTCCGGGTGCAGTGTCTGCAGCCGCTCCACCTCGCGGTCGATGGCGCTCTGGGCGGGCTGCAGCGGCAGTGACGTGCTGGGCGTGCCCACGGCCTTGGGTGTCAGGTGGTCGGCCAGCAGCAGGCCGCTGAGCACCAGCAGCGCCACCAGAGCCAGCAGCAGAATGATCCAGCGCAGCAGGCGGCGCATGGATCTAGAACCGCTCGTCCGGTGCCAGATAGCGCCACTGGCCCGGGGCCAGCTTGCCCATCGCAACGCGGCCGATGCGCAGGCGGCGGATGCTCACCACCTGCAGCCCCACCTGCGCGCACATGTCGCGCAGCTGGCCCGGCTGCACCGGTTTGATCGCAAAGCGCAGCCGGGTCTCGCTCTGCCAGCTGACCTTGCACGGCGGCAGTGGCCAGCCTCGATAGCTCAGGCCATGCGCCAGTCGCGCCAGGCCATAAGGGGCCAGTTCGCCGCTGACCTCCACCACGTATTCCTGTTCCAGCGTCGGGCTGCGGTCTTTCAGGAACGACAGCATGCGGCCGTCCTGGCTCACCACGACCATGCCGCTGTCTTCGGCTGACAACGCCAGGCCCAGCTGCAGGCCGTGGAAGTGGCGCTGCAGCAGATTCACGCCGGTTGCGTCCAGGTCGCTGCGGCTGTCGGGCGTGACCAGGGCGCACAGCTGGTCGGCACGGGTACCCGCGGGTTTATGCAGCAGCATGCTGACCGACGCAGTGCGACCGGCTTCGGCATGCTCGCGCAGCGCCACCACTTCGTTGGTGACCAGCGCCTGCGGCTGTTCCACCACGTTCCCGTCCACCGTCACCCAGCCGCCTTCGATGTAGCGCTGGGCGTCGCCGCGCGAGCAGCCCAGCAGCTGGGTGAGGCGCTTGTCGAGTCGGATCGGGTCGGTCATGGGGCAGGCAGCAGGTAGCGGATGCGGGCGGGGAGTGTACGGCACCTCAGTCCGGCCGGGCGTCGAGATGGGTCAGGTACATGCGCAGCCCGAACTCCAGCTGGTGATAGTCCGGCTCCATGTGGGTGCACAGCTGGTAGAAGGCTTTGTTGTGATCGGATTCCTTCAGGTGGGCCAGTTCGTGGACCACGATCATTTTCAGGAACGGGGCGGGGGCCTCGCGGAATACGCTGGCGATGCGGATTTCGCGACTGGACTTGAGGCGGCTGCCCTGAACGCGTGACACCGTGGTGTGGGTACCCAGCGCGTGTTTCAGGACCTGCAGCTTGTTGTCGTAGATCACTTTGGACAGCGGCACCGACTGACGCAGGTAGCGCTCTTTCAGCGCCTGCGTGTAGTCATACAACTGACGGTCGTTGCGCACCTCGTGGGGCTCTACATAGCGCTGCTGCAGCCAGGGCCCGAGGCGGTCGGCCGCGATCAGCTCCCGCACCTGCTGCTGCAGGGCGGCGGGGTAACCGGCAAGGTACTTCAAGGGGGTCATGGCGGTATGATGGCTCCCGGATTCCAGTAGATACAGACACAAAGCGTATGGCAAAGGGCAACCCCCTGCAGCAACAGCTGCTCAAGGCCGGCCTGGTGAAGAAATCCCAGGTGTCACAGGCCGCGCGCGAGCAGGAAAAGGCGCGGCACGGCAAAGGCCCGGCCGCCCCGACCGACAGCCAGCGTGAAGCCGACCGTCTGCGTGCGGAAAAGGCTGAACGCGACCGTGCCATCGAGGCCGAACGCAAGGCCGCTGCCCACGCACAGGAACGCAAGGCGCAGATCCGCCAGATCATCGAAACCCAGAAGGTCGCCCGCGACGGCGACAGCGAGTACCGCTTCAACGACGGCACACTGATCCGCACCCTGCTGGTCAACGCCGCCCTGCGCCGGCAGCTGGCGGCCGGCAGCCTGGTGATCGTGCGCTTCGGCGACGGCTTCGAACTGGTGCCGCGCGCCGCCGCCGACAAGATCCGCGAACGCGATGCTGCAGTAATCGTGCTCGACAACGGCCAGAACAAGGGCCATGACGAGCCCAGCACCGGCAATGCCGAAGACGACGCCTACTACGCCCAGTTCCAGGTGCCGGACGATCTCATCTGGTAAGCGGGCTGAACCGTTCACCCGCGCGACCTGCATTCAGCCGCGCGGCAGCTGGCCGCGTCATCGCGGGGCTATGCTGGCCGTCTGATCCATTGTCGGGAGACGCCTCATGGCAACCGGTTGGGCAGGAGACGGCGCGGTCCAGGACCAGATCGACGCCACCGTCGACGACGCCATCCAGCGCGCCCGCGCCCAGTTGCGACAGGGCCCGGGCTTGACCCACTGCGAACACTGCGACGCCCTCATCCCCGAGGCGCGGCGCAAGGCCGTGCCCGGCGTGCGCCTGTGCATTGCCTGCCAGGAAGAACAGGACGCCGCCGAACACGACAGCGCCGGCTACAACCGGCGTGGTAGCAAGGACAGTCAGCTGCGCTGACTGTTCTTGCCGGTAGGTGCCGACCGTTGGTCGGCACACAGTCGCGGCTGACGGTCAGCCGTCCCCCTGAATTCCACCTGGTGCCTGCGACGGATCGCGCCAGCGGCGCACCGTGCGCTGGAAGAACATGTTGTTGGGTACCTGCAGCACCGTGCCTTCGTGCCCTTCGCCGTGTTCCTGCAGCGTCGAGTAGATCAGGTTGATGTCGATGACCCGGCCCTTCAGCCCGGGCTTCTCACCGTTCTCCAGCACCTCGATGTAATCGTGCAGGCGGAACGGGCGGGTAGTAAAGATCAGCAGCGTGCAGAAGATGTTCGACAGCACGCTCCATGCGGCGAAGAACGCCACCGCGCCCACCGCGGCAAAGCCGGTAAAGGCCGTCCACACTACGGTGGCCGATACTCCGACGATGTTCAGGATGACCAGCAGGGCGGTGAAATAGACCACGAAGGCGAACACCCGCCGCGCGCCCATCACCATTTCCGGTGGCAGCGTGTAGTGCTCGGCAATGCGCCGTATGACCCGCCGCGCGATCAAGCGCAGCAGCCAGGCAACCAGCAGGGTGCCCAGGATCTGCAGGGCAGGAACCGCATAGTGCAGCCATGCGTGGGTCCAGACGGGCAGGTGCTCTTTCATCGGTGAAGCCTTTGCGTGCAGCGTAAGACAGGGGGCCCTGCATCTTACGCTGCGTCGCTGGCCGCGGAGCCCCGCAGGTGCCACGGGTGGGACAGCAGGGCGACCAGCGTTGAGCCGCACAGCGGGGGCTGCGCTTCGTACTGGACGCACAGGTCCGGGCGCGGGGCCAGCAGGACCCGAACTGACAGCGGGCTCCACGGCAGGGTGCAGGCGCTGACCAGAGACAGCAGCAGGGCAAGGCAGTGGGAAGGCATGGCGACTCCGCGCGACGGCGCGCACTGCGGGGGATGCAGGCTTGGATGCGGGCCCCATGCAAAAGGTTTAGTCCGATCCATGCGCATGCTGGCTAAACCTTTTTCCGCGCCCTGGCATCCAAGGGATATGCTCGACACCACCATGCTTCCGCCGCCCACTACCGAAGGCCACAACGCCGATGACGACGCGCTGGTGCGTGCAGCGGTGGCGGGCGATACCGGTGCTTACGAACGCATTTACCGGAGGCATTCACCCCGTCTCTATGCGGTGTTATGGCGGCTGTGCGGCGGCAACGCCGCACGTGCCGAGGACGCCCTGCAGGACGCTTTCCTGCAGGCCTGGCGTGCACTGCCGGGCTTTCGCTTCGAAAGCAGCCTGGGTACCTGGCTGCACAGGCTGGGGGTGAACGCGGCATTGATGGAGCTGCGTGGCCAGGCCGGCCGCGAGTCCGACATCGAAGAGGGTGTGGAACTGCTGGAGCAGCTGCCGGGCCCACAGCGCTGCGCCGGCACCGCGCTGGATCTGGAGCGCGCGCTGGAAACCCTGCCGCCCCGCGCGCGTGCCGTGCTGGTGCTGCACGACATCGAAGGCTGGAAACACCACGAGATTGCCGACCAGCTGCAGATGGCGGTGGGCAGCTCGAAAGCACATCTGCATCGTGCGCGCGGACTGTTGCGTGCGCAGTTGGGAGAACCCGCATGAATGAACACATCCACGACGATGGGTCCGACCCGGTGCTGCAGGCGCAGCTTCGGGCGCTGCCCGCCGAGCGCCTGCCGCCGGCACGGGTATGGGATCGGATCGCAGCGCAGCTGCCGGCAGCGCCGTCGGCTGCGTCCGCGCCGCTGACCGCGCGCCGACAGCGGCGTCGTTGGCCGCTGCGTGTCGGCCTGGGACTGGCCGCAGGCCTGGCCGTGCTGCTGGTCGTGCCCACCGCACCACCGCCGGTGGTGCAGCCGAGCCCACTGCAGCACCAGGCCGATGCCATCGCCCAGGAGTACCAGCAGGCCATTGCGACCCTGCCGACCGACACCCTCGCGCCGGATTGGCAGCCAACCCTGCATGAGCTTGATCGCAGTGCGGCCAGCATCCGCGCCGCCATTGCTGAAAACCCCCGCTCGCGCTATCTGCTCGGGCAACTGCAACGCACCTATGCGCTGCGCCTTGAACTGACCCAGCAGGCGTTGAACGCCGCTGGCCTGCCATTCTGAAGGAGAACCCCATGCACTACCGCCTGCGAATGATTGCCGCCGTGACCCTGCTGCTGCCCCTGGCACTGCAGGCGGCAACCCGTGTCGATGAGCGCCATCCACTGGCGGCCGGCGGCCGGGTGGAGGTCAGCAACATTGCCGGCAAGGTCACTGTGCGCGGCTGGGACCGCAACGAGGTGGCGCTGACCGGCAGCCTGGCCGATGGTCTGCGCCTGCAGCAGGACAAAAGCACCAACCGGGTACGCTGGGAAGTGATCTACCCGCGCAACAGCCGCAACAATGGCAGTGCCACCCTGGAGCTGCGCGTGCCGCGTTCGGTGGAAGTGCAGCTGGGGACGGTCAGTGCGGACATCGACGTGGCCGGTGTCGACCTGCGCCGGCTGGCCGCCAATGCGGTCAGCGGCGACATCACCGCCGCCGGGCGTAGTGGTGAGGCGGCGCTGGCGACGGTCAGCGGCAACGTCCGCGCGCAGGTGCAGACCCAGCGTCTGGCGTTGCGGGCGGTGAGCGGTGACATCCAGGCTGGCGGCGGAATTGCCGGTGAAGTCGCGGCGGAGACGGTATCGGGCGACATCCGGCTGGACACTGCGCAGGTGCAGCGACTGGCCGCTGAAGCGGTGTCTGGCAGCTTGAATGTGGGCACCGCCGGGTTGTCTCCTGGCGGCAGGGTCACGCTGGAAACGGTCAGCGGCTCGATTGCGCTGGCGCTGCCGGCCAAGGTCTCGGCGCGGCTGGCGGTGAAAACCTTCAGCGGTGCCATCCAGTCCGATGCGGGCGAGGTGGAGCGGCCGCGCTACGGTCCGGGTCGCAGTCTGGACACCCGGCTGGGCGCTGGAGATGGCGACATTTCGATCAATGCCCATTCGGGCAACGTGCGGGTAACGCTGGGCGGTCGTTGAATACAGCCACCGCACCGGCAGTGAAGCCGGTGCGGACGGCGGACGGGCTCAGCTGGCCTTCTTCAGCGCCAGGGTATTGCCGAGGACTTCGATCTTGCCACCGCTTTTGCGGAACGCAGCCAGATCGGCGGCGATGCTCGCACTGTTGATCGCCGTGCTGGCGGTCTGCTTGCGGTCAACGCGGACGGTGTTGCCGGCCTTGGGGGAGGTCTTTGGCGAACGTGCCATGGATGCTCCTTTCTAGTTACAGCGTGGAGAAAATCGCCGACGTGGATGCAGTTGTCGGCGGAGGTAGCGCCGCACAAGGCGGCAGCGATGTCGCCGGTCGTGGACTGGTGACAAATACGGGAAAGCACTCCCAGGCCCGGGGCGGGGGCCTCGGGTGGCAGCTTTGGCGGAGGAGGGCGCGCCTGCGGCGGCCCGGGACGACATGCGCGTTGCGCATCAAAGCCGGAGAATGATAGTCGTTCCGGCGTAACGTTTTGTTAATGCGGCCGGCTGGACCGCCGGGAACTTCGCATTATTTCAGTTGTATCAATGGCTTGCGGCCCAGGCCAGGCCGTGGACGACGCCGAACGAGGGGTTGCCACGGACCAGCCGCGCCTGCGGGAATGCCGCCGCCACGGCCTGCTGCAGGTAGCCGGCGCGCGACATGCCACCGGTTAGGAACACGGCGGCGGGGTCGCGACCGATGTCCTCACGGACCTGTGCCAACAACTGGGTCAACTCGCCGACGTAGCCTGCAGCGGCGGCACCGAGCTGCTCCGCGCTGGTGTGCAGTGCCAGATCACGCTCGATGAAGTCCAGCACGCTGTCATGCGTGGACGCACTGCTCAGGGCGATCTTGCAGCGTTCCACTTCGCGATAGAGCCGTGCCGTGTTGCCGGTGTCCTGCAGCGCCTGCAGGCGTTTGCCCCAGGGGGCGTCCACATCGCGATAGGTGTGCTGGCGGAACTCGCGCTGCCGCGGCATGTCCTGCACCATCGCCGCTTCCACGTAGTGATGCGCGGGCACACGGCTGATGCCGCGACCAAACAGCGGCATGTAGCCGGACAGGCTGAGCGCCAGGTCAATATCGGTACCACCGCGGGCAATACCCCAGGCGCGGTGGATGGTGGGGGCCTGTGTGCCACCCACCCGGGCATGCGCGATGTCCGTGGTGCCGCCGCCGATATCGACCACCAGGGCATCGTGCTCGTCGGCGCTTTCAGCGTGATAGTGCATCGCCGCTGCGGCCGGTTCCTCGAGAAAGTCCACATTGTCGAAACCGGCCGCGATCGCGGCGGTGTGCAGAATCTCCAGCGCCTGGTCATTGCCCGCCGCACCGATCGAGCTGCGGAACTGCACCGGCCGGCCCAGCGTGGCGGTGCGCACCGGCGCATCCAGCTGCCGAGACGCGGTCAGCCGGATGTGCTCCAGGATGTGCGTGGCGATCCCGGTGATGGTCTGGCGCGCGCGCGGGTGCAGGTTGTAGCCCAGCATCGACTTCGGGCTCTGCACCAGGTTGCCTTCGTTCTCCTCGAAGTAGGCTTCCAGCGCCTCGTCGCCGTACACCGCGTTCTGCAGCAGCGTGGTGGAGCTGAGCGGCTGCCGCATCTGCTCTTCCATCCATTGCCGGCGCACCACCCGCATTGCATCACGGCGCAGCGCGTCGGGCGTGCGCTCCTGTCCTGCGGCGCGGGCCTCACGCGAAGCGGCATCGATCAGGCGGTGCAGTTCATGTTCCAGCGCTGGCGTGAGCTCGAAATCATTGGGGTCGCGCATGACCTCGGGGAAATACACCGTGGTGCGGAACTGTTCGGCCTCGCCAAAGCGGATCGGCACCACCTGTCCTTCGATCACGGCAGCGGCGGCGGAGTTGCTGGTACCAAAGTCGATGCCGATCTTCATGCGGGCCGGGCCTGATGGAAGGGGGCGCGCACTGTGCGGCAACCGGCGCGCGGGCGCAAGGGGCGGCCGCGCGCCGGTTA
>JAEXNZ010000323.1 GCA_023439425.1 Pseudomonadota bacterium | reverse complement strand
GCTCAGATCCACGCCCAGTTTGCGCGCGGTGGCGCGCACGGCGGGCACGGCCTTGACCCCGCCCACCGCCACCGCCTGCTCGGCGTGGACGGCGTTGGAGCTCTGCATGGCCCCGACCACGGTGCCGGCGTCATCGCGCTCGGCCGACGGCTTGGTGATCTCGCCGCCCTCGTCGGAGGCCACCACCTTGTCCGGCTGTGCCGGTGCGGTCTGCCCCGTGCTGGGTGCGGCAGCCGGCGCAGCATGGCCGTGGCTGTGACCGGTGTCCTGGCCGTCGGCGCGCTGCGGCAGGTTCGGGTCCAGCTCGAACTGGGCCAGCACGCTGCCGGTCGGAATGATGTCGCCGGGGCCGCCGGACAGCTTCAGCACCTTGCCCGAGAACGGCGAGGGCACTTCGACCACGGCCTTCGCCGTTTCCATCGACACCAGCGGCTCGTCGAGCCGGATCACGTCGCCTTCCTTGACGAACCACTCGACGATGGTGGCGTCGGGCAGGCCCTCGCCCAGGTCGGGCAGGTTGAAGTTCTTGTTCTCACTCATGTGCAGTTCTCTTCAAGCAGTTCTAGATCGCGGGCCGGCAGCCAGCCCGTCGCGCCATTCGCGCGTTCGGACCACCACCAGCCGCCGTGTTCATGATGCAGTTTGACCATTTCACCGCTTTCAACGTCCAGCTCGCGGGCGTCGTAGTCGCGCAGGGCTTCCGCGCGACCATCATCCAGCACCTGCAACCATGCCACCGGAGCCCAGCCAGCGCGCCCGTCATCGGTGCGCACCCAGGCAAACGCCGGCCATTCCTCGTCACGAACACCCAGTTCGACGATCTCGCCGGTGCGGAACCGGAGCGGGTTGGAGTACTGGCTGCGGTACGGGCCTAGAAGACGGGCCCGCATGTCAGCCCGCCGCCACCGCGCGTTTGGCCGCGCTCACAATGCGGTCCACGCTGGGCAGATACTTCATTTCCAGGCGGAACAGCGGAATGTGGGTGTCGTAGCCGGTGACGCGCTCGACCGGGGCCAGCAGGTCGTACAGCGATTCCTCGGCCAGGCGTGCAGCGATTTCCGCGCCGAAGCCGGCGGTCTTCGGGGCTTCCTGCACGATCACGCAGCGGCCGGTCTTGGCCACCGATTCGGCGATGGTGGCAAAGTCCAGCGGGCGCAGCGTGGCCACGTCGATGACTTCGGCGCTGATGCCTTCGCCGGCCAGCTTGTCGGCGGCTTCCAGCGCTTCCTTCACCTGCGCGCCCCAGGTCACCAGGGTCACGTCGGTGCCGTCGCGCAGCACGAAGCAGACATCCAGCGGCAGCGCTTCGCCGTCGTTGACCACCACTTCCTTGTACTGGCGGTAGATGCGCTTGGGTTCCATGTAGATGACCGGATCCGGTTCGCGGATCGCAGCCAACAGCAGGCCGTAGGCGCGCTGCGGCGAGGACGGCAGCACAACGCGCAGGCCCGGCACGTTGGTGAAGATGGCCTCGTTGGCTTCGCTGTGGTGTTCCGGCGCGCGGATGCCGCCGCCCCACGGCACGCGCAGCACCATCGGGCAGTTCAGGCGGCCACGGGTGCGGTAACGCAGGCGCGCGGCGTGGCAGACGATGTGGTCGACCATCGGGTACATGAAACCGTCGAACTGGGCTTCGGCGACCGGCTTCATGCCCTGCGCGGCCAGGCCGATGGTCAGGCCGGCGATGGTGGTTTCATCCAGCGGGGTGTCCAGCACGCGGTCGGCGCCGAAGCGCTGCTGCAGGCCGGCGGTGGCGCGGAACACGCCGCCGTTCACGCCCACGTCCTCGCCCAGCACCAGCACCGACTTGTCGTGTTCCAGCTCCCAGGCCAGGGCCTGGGTGATGGCTTCAATGAGGGTGATGGGGGTGCTGGTCATGGTCTGTTCTCCGCGCGCAAGGGCGGCGCTGTCGGCGGCGTGGGTCTGCGCGGTAGCGCTGGAGATGTGCTTGATCTCATCCATGGCGCTGCTCCAGGGCAATGGCCTGTGCGCGCTGGGCCAGCAGGTCCTGCGGCGGGTCGGCGTAGAGATAATCGAACATCGCCTCGACCGGCTGCACCGGCGTGTTGAGGTACAGGTTCACTTCTTCGTCCACGCGCTTGCCGCACTCGGCGGTCCAGGCCGCTTCTTCTGCCTCGCTCCAGACACCGGCGTTGGTCAGATACTTGCGCAGGCGCAGCATCGGTTCCAGCAGCCAGGCGTCCTTCACTTCCGCGTCGTCGCGGTAGCGGCGGGCGTCGTCCGCGGTGGTGTGGTCGGACAGGCGGTAGGTCATCAGTTCCAGCACGGTGCCACCGTCGCCGGCGAGGGCGCGGTCGCGCGCCTGCAGCATGGCGGCCATCACCGCGATCAGATCGTTGCCGTCCACCTGCAGGCAGTGCAGGCCGCCGGCCAGGCCCTTCTGGGCCAGGGTTTCGGCACCGGTCTGGGCCGAGCGCGGAACGGAGATGGCCCAACCGTTGTTGACGATGCACAGAATCAGCGGGAGCTTGTAGGCACCGGCCGAGTTGAGCGCGGCGTAGAAGTCGGTCTTGGAGCTGCCACCGTCGCCGCATACTGCCACGGCGATCTGCTTTTCGTTGTTGAGCTTGAACTTCAGCGCCGCACCGGCTGCGTGCAGGCACTGGGTGGAGATCGGCACGCAGAACGGGAAGTCCTTGGCCGCATTGCCGCCGTAATCGTTGCCGCGCTCATCGCCGCCCCAGTACATCAGCACATCGCGCGGACGCACGCCGCGCATGAACATCGCGCCGTACTCGCGGTAGGACGGTGCGAACACGTCGTCCTTCTGCATCGCAGCACCAATGCTCACGTGCGCGGCCTCATGGCCCAGGCAGGCCGCGTAGGTGCCCAGCTTGCCGGTGCGCTGCAGCGCGATCGACTTGCCGTCGAACACGCGCACGAACAGCATCTGCTTGAACATCGGCAGCAGCGCCTTTGGGTCGCGCAGGGCCTCGGGCAGGTCATCGCGGACGAGGTTACCGTCCGTGTCCAGGTACTGCAGGTATTCGATCTTGAACTCAGCGGCAACCGTCATTGCGTACTGCACCTTCGACAGGAAGTTACAAATGATATGAATTGCCATGTTAAGGAAGGCGTACGAAAAAGCCGTCCTGCGGCGCAACAAGGAAACCGCCTGGCAGCCACCGGGTATACCGCTGTCAGGCCGGAAAGGCCAATAACATCAACGTATTCAGTTGCCGCAACGGCGCATGAGCGGTCACTTGTCGGGGGCCCCGCGGCAATGGGTCGCAGCCGCTGCCGCGCTGAACGGGCCGACCACACGCCACCGTAGGGCGGCCGCTGCGCTACGCTTGCACCCCCTTATGCGGCCACCGCCATGTCTGTCGACAAGAACCAACGTGATCTCGAAGCCGGCATCCATACCGACCTGGAGGGCCGTCTGACCTACGGCGGCTATCTGCGCCTGGACCAGCTGCTGAGCGCCCAGCAGCCGCTGTCCAACCCGCCGCACCACGACGAGATGCTGTTCATCATCCAGCACCAGACCTCCGAGCTGTGGTTGAAGCTGCTGGCCCATGAGCTGCGCGCGGCGATCGGCTTCCTGCAGCGCGACGAGGTCTGGCAGTGCCGCAAGGTGTTGGCCCGTAGCAAGCAGGTGCTGCGCCAGCTGACCGAGCAGTGGTCGGTGCTGGAAACCCTGACCCCGTCCGAATACATGGGGTTCCGCGACGTGCTGGGGCCTTCGTCGGGCTTCCAGTCGCTGCAGTACCGCTACATCGAGTTCCTGCTGGGCAACAAGAACGCGCAGATGCTGCAGGTGTTCTCGCACGACCCGGCCGGGCAGGCCCAGCTGCAGCAGGTGCTGGACGCGCCCAGCCTATACGAGGAGTTCCTGCGCTACCTGGCCCGTTTCGGCCATGCCATCCCCGAGGTGTACCAGCACCGCGACTGGCAGACCGCGCATGTGGCCGACGACGCCCTGCACCCGGTGTTCGAGCGCATCTACGAGAACACCGACCGCTACTGGCGTGAGTACTCGCTGTGCGAGGACCTGGTGGACCTCGAAACTGCCTTCCAGCTCTGGCGCTTCCGCCACATGCGCACAGTGATGCGGGTGATCGGCTTCAAGCGCGGCACCGGTGGCTCCAGCGGGGTCGGATTCCTGCGCCAGGCGCTGGAGCTGACCTTCTTCCCGGAGCTGTTCCAGGTGCGCACCACGATCCGCAACGACGATCCGCTGCCGCCGGGGTGAAGGCCTATTCAGGCAAACACACGGAAGTGTTTATTTGACGTGAACGCCCAAGTTCTGGAATTCTCCCGGGTTGTTTCGCACATCGGACGTGCATGTCTTCCACCGAACCCAGGAATCCCGCATGAGCGTAGACGCCGCGAAATCCGTTCCCGAACCGGCGTTGCCGGAGTTCAAGACCACCCTCGGCCATCCGCGCCCGCTGTGGATGCTGTTCATGACCGAGTTCTGGGAACGCTTTGCGTTCTACGGAATCCGCTGGGCGCTGGGGCTGTACATCGTGGCGCAGTTCTTCGACGGCGACGCTGCCGGACAGGGCGCGGCCAGCCGTACCTACGGTGCCTACCTGGCGCTGGTGTACGCCGCGGCGATCTTCGGCGGCTATGTGGCCGACCGGGTGCTGGGTTACCAGCGGTCAATCCTGACCGGTGCGGTGATCATGGCCGCCGGTCTGTTCATGGTGGCGATGCCGGTCAAGGAAGTCTTCGAACTGGGCCTGGCCACCATCATCATCGGCAACGGCCTGTTCAAGCCGAAC
>JAEXNZ010000225.1 GCA_023439425.1 Pseudomonadota bacterium | reverse complement strand
GCCTGACGGCTGACACTGGACTTGCCGGGACATGAAGGCTAGCTTGGGCCAGATTTTTTCCCTACAGGGGCTTTCATGAATCACGACGCTGCGCCCAAGCAGCTCACTGTCCGTGCGGTGGCGCTGGCCATTGTCCTGGCCGTGGTGCTGTCGGCTGCCAACGCCTACCTCGGTCTGTTCGCGGGCCTGACCATCGCCACCGCCATTCCGGCGGCCGTCATTTCCATGGGCGTGCTGCGCCTGCTGGGCGGCGGCTCGATCCTGGAAAACAACATCGTCCAGACCGGTGCCTCGGCCGGCTCGTCGATTGCCGCCGGCGTCATCTTCACCATCCCCGCGCTGGTGATCATGGGCTACTGGCCGGACTTCAAGTACTGGTGGGTGCTGGGCATTGCCGGCCTGGGTGGCCTGCTGGGCGTGCTGTTCTCGGTGCCGCTGCGCCGCTCGATGATCGTCGAAGACCCGCTGCCGTTCCCGGAAGGCAAGGCCGCGGCCGAAGTGCTCAAGGCCGGTGAAAACCCCGGCCCGGGCCTGAAGATCCTGGGCCTCTCGGCCGTCATCGGTGCCGTGGTCAAGGTTGCCGCCGCCAGCGGCATGCGCCTGATTCCGGATGCCTGGGCCACCTCCGCCTATGTGGGCAGCTCCAAGGTCACCGCCTTCATCGGTACCAACCTGTCGCCGGCCCTGCTGGGCGTGGGTTACCTCGTCGGCCTGAACGTCGGCATCGTGGTGGGGTCCGGTTCGATCCTGACCTGGCACATCGCCATTCCGCTGTACCAGGCGTTCTTCCTCGATTCCGACCCGGCCCTGGCCGCGTCGATCGCCACTGCTTCGTCCACCGATGCCGCGTTCGCGCTGTGGAGCGCCAAGATGCGCTACCTCGGCGTGGGCGCGATGCTGATTGGCGGTATCTGGACCTTGATCTCACTGCGCAAGTCGCTGCTCAGCGGCGTCAAGAGCGGCTTTGCCGCCGCGCGCAAGAGTGGTGGCCCGGTGCTGGCACACACCGAACGCGACCTGCCGATGAAGTGGATGCTGGTGGCGCTGGTCGCCTTCGTGCTGCCGCTGCTGGCCCTGTACCAGGCCATCGTCGGCCAGTGGCATGTCTCGATCCCGATGACCATCATCATGATCGTGGCTGGCTTCCTGTTCGTGTCGGTGTCGGCCTACCTGGCCGGCCTGATCGGCTCGTCCAACAACCCGGTCTCGGGCATCACCATCTCCACCATCCTGTTCGCTTCGGCGGTGCTGGTGGTGCTGCTGGGGGCCGATGGCCTGAAGCCGGTCGGCACCGGCGGCGCGCCGCTGGGTGCGGTCGCCGCGATCATGATCGGAGCGGTGGTCTGCTGCGCCGCCGCGGTCGGCGGTGACAACCTGCAGGACCTCAAGGCCGGCTACATCGTCGGTGCCACCCCATGGAAGCAGCAGCTGATGCTGGGCATCGGTGCGTTCTCGTGCGCGCTGATCATGGCCCCGGTGCTGAACCTGCTGGCCACCGCCTACGGCATCGGTGCGCCGACTCCGGAACACCCCAACGCGCTGGCGGCACCGCAGGCCAACCTGATGGCCTCGGTGGCGCGTGGTCTGTTCGGCGGCAAGCTGCCGTGGGACTTCATCGCCATCGGTGCGGTCATTGGTGCGGTCATCATCGCCTTCGACAGCTGGCTCAAGGCCCGCGGCTCGCGCTTCCGCGTGCCGGTGCTGGCCGCCGCCATCGGTATCTACCTGCCGCTGGAACTGATGGTGCCGATCTTCCTCGGCGGCCTGATTTCCTACCTGGTGGAGCGCTTCCATAAGGTGCGGGCTGACGACGAGGAAGGCCGCGACCGCGTGCACAAGCCGGGCGTGCTGTTCGCCGCCGGCCTGATCACCGGTGAGGCCCTGATGGGTATCGCGATTGCGATTCCGATCGTGGCCAGCGGTCGCGCTGACGTGCTGGCGGTGCCGTTCAGCCTGCCGGCCGCGCAGTGGATCGGCCTGGCGGTGCTGTTCCTGGTGGGGTGGTTGATCTACCGCACGGGCAAGCGCGCGACCAACGTCTGATTCCAGACCCGGATGAGACCAGCAAACCCCGCCCCGGCGGGGTTTGCCATTTCAGGGCACATGACGAGTGGCCTTTGCGTGGCACGGGGCGGGGACACTACCATCGGCGTTTTGCCGTTGTGCGGAGAACCCGATGAAGCTTCGTTACGCCCTGCTGCCGTTGAGCCTGTTGACCGCGCTGCCGGTCGCGGCCGCCACCCGCGGTCTGGATGTGCGCGACATGGTTGCCCTGGACCGCGTGTCCGCCCCGCTGCTTACCGCCGATGGCGGCAACGTGGTGTTCGCCAAGCGCGTGATGGGCGCGGACAGCAAGGCCAGCACCGGCTTGTTCATCCGCAACCTGCGCACGCGTGATGCCGCGCCGCCGAAGGCCCTGACCCCAGCCGGCTGGAACGTCAATTCCGCCGCGCTGTCGGCCGATGGCCAGAGCGTCTACTTCCTCAGCGCCAAGAACGGCAGCCAGCAGCTGTATGTGATGCCGCTGGGCGGCGGCACGCCGCGCCAGCTGACTGATTTCCCGGTGGACGTGGACAGCTACCAGCTGTCGCCGAACGGCGACCGCGTCGCCTTCAGCGCCGGCGTATTCCAGGACTGCGGTTCGGACCTGGCCTGCACCGAGAAGAAGCTGGCCGCGCACAAGGCGCGCAAGAACACCGGTGAGGTGTTCGACAGCATGTTCGTGCGCCATTGGGACACCTGGAATGATGGCCGCCGCAACACCCTGTTCGTGGCTCCGCTGCCCACTGGCAATAGTGCTGCGGTCAAGGGCGCTTCGGCGATCAGCGCCACCCTGGCCGGCGATGCACCGTCCAAGCCGTTCGGTGGTAACGACGACTACACCTGGGCTCCGGACGGCAAGAGCCTGGTCGCCAGCATCCGCGTGCAGGGCCCGAAGGAACCGTGGTCGACCAATTTCGACCTGTATCGCCTGGATGCCGACGGCAAGCAGGCACCGGTCAACCTGACCGCCGCCAATCCCGCCTGGGACGCCGGCCCGGTGTTCAGCGCCGACGGCAAGACCCTGTACTACCGCGCGATGAAGCGCCCGGGCTTTGAAGCCGACCGCTTCGGCGTCATCGCGCTGGATCTGGCCTCGGGCAAGACCCGCGAGACCGCCCCGCAGTGGGACCGTTCGGCCGGCGAGATCGTGCTGTCGGCCGATGGCAGCAGCTTCTACACCGCGGCCGATGACCTGGGCGAACACCGCCTGTTCAACATCGACATCGCCACCGGCAAGGCCACCGTCGTGGCCGAAGGCGGCAGCATCGGCTCGCCGGTGATCGCCGGCAACACCTTGGCCTACACGAAGAACAGCCTGAAGAGCGGTGACCAGATCGTGGTCGCCCAGGCCGACGGCAGCACCCCGCGCGAAATCACCCCCAGCGCCAGCCAGATGCTGCCCGACGTTGCCTTCGGTGATTACGAGCAGTTCCAGTTCAAGGGCTGGAACAACGAAACCGTGCACGGCTACGTGGTGAAGCCGTACAACTACCAGGAAGGCAAGACCTACCCGGTCGCGTTCCTGATCCACGGCGGCCCGCAGGGCAGCTTCGGCAACGGCTGGAGCTACCGCTGGAACCCGCAGACCTATGCGGGCCAGGGCTACGCGGTGGTGATGATCGACTTCCATGGCTCCACCGGTTACGGCCAGGCGTTCACCGACGCAATCAGCCAGCACTGGGGTGACCGCCCGCTGGAAGACCTGCAGAAGGGTTGGGCCGCCGCGCAGAAGCAGTATCCGTTTCTCAACGGTGACAAGGCCTGTGCGCTGGGTGCCAGCTACGGCGGCTTCATGGTCAACTGGATCGCCGGCAACTGGAACGAGCCGTGGAAGTGCCTGGTCAACCATGACGGTGTGTTCGACCAGCGCATGATGGGCTACGCCACCGAAGAACTGTGGTTCACCGAGTGGGAGCAGGGCGGCACGCCGTATGAAAAGGCCGCCAACTACGAGAAGTTCAACCCGGTCAACCATGTCGCCAACTGGAAGAAGCCGATCCTGATCGTGCACGGCCAGCTCGACTTCCGCATTCCGGGCGAGCAGGGCCTGGCCGCGTTCACCGCGGCGCAGCGCCAGGGCATCGAGTCGAAGTTCCTGTACTTCCCGGACGAGAACCACTGGGTGCTGAAGCCGCAGAACAGCGTGCAGTGGCATGACACGGTGAATGGCTGGTTGAAGCAGCACATCGGTCAGTGATGCAAGATGCGCCGCCCACGGGCGGCGCTTTTGCATCGTAGAGCCGGGCTTGCCCGGCTAGCATGACCGTAGAGCCGGGCTTGCCCGGCTAGCGGGGCAAGCCCCGCTCTACGTAGCGCCCAGATCCACATTTCGCGCAATCCATCCCGAGACGCACCCGCATGCCCCTGATCCAGAACGATATCGTCGTCTTCGGCCTGAATGCCGCCACGTTGGGCCTGGTGTTCTGGACCGCCGCGCGCCCCGCCGGCTTATGGAAGCGCTTCTACACCTTCGTCCCGGCATTACTGCTGTGCTACCTGTTACCGGGCATCTACAACACCGTCGGCCTGATCGACGGCAACAACACCAAGCTTTACAACCCGGTCGCGCGCGACATCCTGCTGCCGGCGGCGCTGGTGCTGCTCACGCTCGCCGTGGACATCAAGGGCATCCTGAAGCTGGGGCCCAAGCTCATCGTGATGTACCTCGGCGCATCGATCAGCATCATGATCGGTGCGGTGGTCGCGTTTGTGGTCATGCGCTGGATCCATCCGGTCACCGTCGCCGGTGACACCTGGGCGGGCATGGCGGCGCTGGCCGGCAGCTGGATCGGCGGCGGGGCCAACATGCTGGCGATGCGCGAGGTGTTCGACGTCAACGCGACCACCTTCGGCCAGTTCGCGGTGATCGATGTCGGCGTGGGCTATGTGTGGATGGCGGTGCTGATCTTCCTGGCCGGGCGCGCGCCGCAGATTGATGCCATTACCCGCGCCGATACCTCCGGCATCGATCAGCTCAAGCAACGCATCGAGAAATTCCAGGCCGAGCACGAACGCGTGGCGAGCCTGACCGACCTGATGCTGATCGTGGCGGTGGCGTTCGGCACCGTGGGGCTCTCGCATGCCATTGCCGGACCGGTCTCGGCCTGGTTCAAGGGCCACGTGGCATGGGCCTCGCAGTTCAGCCTGGATGCGCCATTCGTGTGGGTGGTGGTGATCTCCACCACCTGCGGGCTGGCGCTCAGCTTCACCCGCGCGCGCACGCTGGAAGGCGCGGGTGCCTCGAAGCTGGGTTCGCTGCTGTTGTATTTCCTGATTGCCTGCATCGGCATGCAGATGGACCTGCTGGCCCTGCTGCAGCGGCCGTGGCTGTTCGCGCTGGGCCTGATCTGGATCCTCGTGCACATCGCATTGCTGCTGGCGTTGGCCCTGGCCCTGCGCGTGCCGTTCTTCTATTTCACCATTGGTTCGCAGTCGAACATCGGCGGACCGGCGTCGGCACCGGTGGTGGCGGCTGCCTTCCATCCGTCGCTGGCTCCAGTGGGCGTGCTGCTGGGCACGATGGGATACGCGACCGGAACGTACCTGGCCTATATCGTCGGGATCACCTTGCGCGCATTGGCCGGCGGGTAAAAGGCATACCGACCAACGGTCGGTATCTACCGGTAGCACCCCACCGTTGGTGGGGTGACGTCGCATCGCGACGCGCTTTATGCAGGCAACAACCCGCGTTCGATCAGCCACGCCTTCGCATCTTCGGCATCCTGTTCAAACCACGCCCGCGTCGATCCCAGCCGATACGTGTATCCCCACGCATCCATGTCGGCCATCAACCGGTCGCTGCCGACGCCGGGCAATTGCCCGGCCAGCACGATCTGCAGATAACAGGTGGCGTCTTCTTCCGGCACTGAATCGGTGGCGTCGGTATGCACCAGCGCCCGGCGCTCGGGCGGTAGCACGATCAGGTGGCAGGCCTCATGCAGCATTGAATGCACTGGCGTGTCGTCGCGCACGTACACATCGCTGCCGATGATGCCGGCTTCCGGCTCACCCCAGTAACTGCCGGGAATCGCCGCGCCGTCGTCCACGCGGTGCAGGCGCAGGTCATGCGCGGCCAGCAGGCGCGCCGCATCATCAAAACGGATCTCGCCCACGCGGGTCACGCAGGGTTCGGCTTCAGCGGCGGCGGTGTTCATGCAGGTTCTTCAATCGCCCCTCTCCGCGCGGAGAGGGGCAGGGCAGGTTACGACTGCGGGCCGTCAGGCAGCGCCACGGAGATGTCGAGCACGTCGTGCTCGCCGTCCTTGACCAGGTCCACCTTCACTGCGTCGGCGTCGATGTTGACGTACTTCTTGATCACTTCCAGCAGCTCGCGCTGCAGCAGCGGCAGGTAGTCCGGGCCGCCACGGTGGCTGCGTTCCTGCGCGATGATGATCTGCAGGCGGTTCTTGGCCGTTTCGGCAGTGGTCTTCTTCGTCTTGAGGAAATCGAACAGGCCCATGCTTATCCTCCGAACAGCTTGCTGAAGAAGCCCTTCTTGTCGACGGTGGTGAAGCGCATCGGGCGCTCTTCACCCAGGATGCGGGCCACGGCGTCGCCGTAGGCCTGGCCGGCCAGCGACTGCTGGTCCAGGATCACCGGCTCGCCTTTGTTGGAGGCGTTGAGCACATCGCCGGATTCGGGAATAACGCCGATGGCCTTCAGGCCCAGCACTTCTTCCACGTCGGTGATGCTGAGCATTTCACCGGTTTCCACGCGCGCCGGGCTGTAACGGGTCAGCAGCAGGAAGGCCGGCACGTTCTGGCCACCCTCGGCCTTGTGGGTCTTCGAATCCAGCAGGCCGATGATGCGGTCGGAGTCACGCACCGACGACACTTCCGGGTTCACCACGACCACGGCGCGGTCGGCGAAGTACATCGCCAGGAACGCGCCCTTTTCGATACCGGCCGGGGAGTCGCAGATGATGAAGTCGAAGCCGTCGGCGGCCAGGTCCTTCAGCACCTTGCCCACGCCTTCCTGGGTCAGTGCGTCCTTGTCGCGGGTCTGCGACGCGGCCAGCACGTACAGGTTTTCAAAGCGCTTGTCCTTGATCAGGGCCTGCTTGAGGGTGGCTTCGCCGTGCACGACGTTGACGAAGTCGTACACCACGCGGCGCTCGCAGCCCATGATCAGGTCCAGGTTGCGCAGGCCGACGTCGAAGTCGATCACCGCCACCTTCTTGCCCTTGGACGCCAGGCCGCAGGCAAGGCTTGCGCTGGTGGTGGTCTTGCCGACGCCGCCCTTGCCGGAGGTGACTACGATGATTTCAGCCAAAGCACTTCTCCTGATTCTTTATTATTGATGTGGCTGGATCAGTCCAGCGCAGCAATTTTGATCTGGTCGTTTTCCAGCCACACCTGGACGGCTTTGCCGCGCAGGTTGTCCGGGACATCGTCCAGTACCTTGTAATGGCCGGCAATGGCGACCAGTTCAGCGTGGAAATCACGGCAGAAGATGCGCGCCGTGGTGTTGCCCTGGGCACCTGCCAGGGCACGGCCCCGCAGCGTACCGTAGATATGGATGCTGCCGTCTGCAATGACTTCGGCGCCGGCACCGACCGTGGCCATCACGGTCAGGTCGCAGTTTTCCGCGTACAGCTGCTGCCCGGAGCGCACGTTGGTGGTCTGCATGCGACCCGGCTGCGGCGCATTGGCCGCTTCAGCCGGTGCGGCGGGCGCACGGGCAGGCCGCGCCGGCTCAGCGGCCGGGGCGGGGGCCGGTGCACGCGCGGCCGCCGGTTCGGCTTCGGCGCGCTCGTACTGGGCGCGGAACTTGGCCAGCAGCGGCAGGCCCAGCTGTTGCGAAAGCAGGTCGGTTTCGGTGCTGCCATAGGCCAGCGCCACCGGCAGCACGCCAGCGCTGCGCAGGCCGTCCAGCAGGGCCTGCGCGGTCGCCACGTCGGGCATGCGGCTGAGGCCGCCGAAATCCAGGATGACCGCGGCGCGCCCGAACAGCTTCGGCGCACGCGCCACGCGTTCGTGCATCTCGCGGGTCAGTCGTTCCACATCCAGGGTGCGGATGCGCAGGTTGGCGATACCCACCTGGCCGATCTTCAGTTCACCGGCCTGTTCAAAATCCATGTTCGCCGCCACTTCAGGTCCCCGTCGGTCGTTGCGCGCCCAGCGGCAGCCGGCGCTGGCCCACCCAGGGCACGTCCGGCAGCGTGTCGCCGTAGGTGTCGTGCACCCATTGGTAGCTGCACAGGTCCTTCAGCAGCATGCTGGCCCGCACATCCACGTGCGGCATGGTGTTCTGCCCGACCTCGCGGAAGCCGAAGCTGCCGTGGAAGAGCAGGGCGGCGTCAGCGCCGTGGTCCAGGAACACCTCGCAGGTCAGCTGCGGGTAGCGCAGCTCGGCGTAGCTCTGGGCGTCGGCGTAGAACGCACGGCCGACACCGCCGCCGCGGCGGCGGCTGGCCACCACGATGCGGTCGATGTAGAAGAATTTGCTGTCCAGGTGCTCTTTGAACCAGGCGAAGTTGCTGCTGTCGTGCTGGCTCTCGCTGCCGAAACCGATCAGGAAACCGGCCAGGTTGCCGTCGCGTTCGGCGACCCGGAAATACTCGGCGGTTTCAAAGAACAGGCGCAGGCGGGCCGCATCCAGCGGCAGGATGGCCAGACCGGCGTTGTTGTTCAGGGCCAGGACGGAATCGAGCTCGTGCTCGCGCACGTCGCGGATGACAATCGACATTGTGACTCCGTGGGGTAACGCGGATGGTTCCCGAAGGAACCCTACACCGGATTATTAC
>JAEXNZ010000177.1 GCA_023439425.1 Pseudomonadota bacterium | reverse complement strand
GAAGTTCAAGGACCTGGGCCTGGTCATCGTCGACGAGGAACAGCGCTTCGGCGTGCGCCAGAAGGAAGCGCTCAAGGCCATGCGCGCCAACGTGCACCTGCTCACGCTCACCGCCACACCGATCCCGCGCACGCTGAACATGGCCATGGCCGGGCTGCGCGACCTGTCGATCATTGCCACCCCGCCGCCGAACCGGCTGGCGGTGCAGACCTTCATTACTGCCTGGGACAACGCGTTGCTCAAGGAAGCGTTCCAGCGTGAGCTGTCACGCGGCGGCCAGTTGTACTTCCTGCACAACGACGTGGAAAGCATCGGTCGCATGCAGCGCGACCTGGCCGAACTGGTACCGGAAGCCCGCATCGGCATCGCCCACGGGCAGATGCCCGAGCGCGAACTGGAACGGGTGATGCTGGACTTCCAGAAGCAGCGCTACAACGTGCTGCTGTCGACCACGATCATCGAATCGGGCATCGACATTCCCAATGCCAACACCATCATCATCAACCGCGCCGACCGCTTCGGCCTGGCCCAGCTGCACCAGCTGCGTGGCCGTGTCGGCCGTTCGCACCACCGCGCCTATGCCTACCTGGTGGTGCCGGACAAGCGCGCGATGACGCCGGACGCGGAGAAGCGCCTGGAAGCGATTGCCTCGATGGACGAGCTGGGCGCTGGCTTTACCCTGGCCACCCACGACCTGGAAATCCGCGGTGCCGGCGAACTGCTCGGCGAAGACCAGAGCGGCCAGATGGCTGAAGTGGGCTTCAGCCTGTACACCGAACTGCTGGAACGTGCGGTGCGCAGCATCCGCCAAGGCAAGCTGCCCGATCTGGACAGCGGCGAGGAAGTGCGCGGCGCGGAAGTGGTGCTGCACGTGCCGGCGCTGATCCCGGACGACTACCTGCCCGACGTACACACCCGCCTGACCCTGTACAAGCGCATCAGCAGCGCGCGTGACAGTGGCGAGCTGCGTGAGCTGCAGGTGGAAATGATCGACCGCTTCGGACTGCTGCCAGATCCCACCAAGTATCTGTTCGCAATTGCCGAGCTGAAACTGCAGTGCAATACGCTGGGCATCCGCAAGCTGGAACTGGGTGAGGCCGGCGGCCGCATCGTGTTCGAGGCCAAGCCGCAGATCGACCCGATGGCGGTGATCACCATGATCCAGAAGCAGCCCAAGCTGTACACCATGGATGGCCCGGACAAGCTGCGCATCAAGGTGCCGTTGCCCTTGCCCGAAGACCGCTTCAATGCGGCAAAGGCGTTGTTGACGACACTGACGCCGGGCTGAGATCCGGCCAGGGGTTGCACTCTCGCGGTGACTTCCGGATTCTGTGAGGCGGCCAGCCATGGCCGCCATACCATTCGAGGAGCTTCACCCATGCAAGGATTCCTTCGCACCGCCGCCCCGCTGGGGCTGCTGCTCAGCCTGGCCTCCACGGCCCACGCCCAACAGGACAGCGACGACATTGCCCCCCCCTGCCTGTCGCGCGCGCAGATTACCGCCAGCGTCAATCCGGCGGTCATGATGGCCGCCCTGCCCCGCTGTCTGCAGGAAGGTCGGACCCAGGAGGCCATTGACCTGTACAACTTCGCCGGGGTGTTTTCGAATTTCGACCGCCAGCGCGTGGCCGACGAATCGGCACACGGCGTGTATTCCGCAATGAAGGCGGTCATCGGTGAGTCGATGGGCGAAGAAGCCCAGACCCGCTTCAATGACGCGCTCAGGGCGCAGCTGGCCCCGGACAAAGCACCGGCCTACATCGCCGGCGTCTGCAAGCATGCCAAGCGCATCGGTCCGCCCAGCTACGCGCCCACCTACATGCTGAATCACGGCATGGCCGCTTTCACCGGCAAGGGCGGTGGGCTGGTACCGGATTTCAATCCGCAGCAGGGCTGGCAGAACACCTTGTCCAACTACCTGAAGTGCCCGGGCTGAATCCGAGCGTTTCAAGAGCACCCGACCAACGGTCGGGTGCTACCCAGGCATGCAGCGGTCACGACCATTGGTCGCAACCCCATCAAGGCAGGTCACGACCGTTGGTCGTGACCCACGCAATCACCAGATCACCACACGCTTGTCGTCAGCGCGCACCATCGCGTCACCGGCCTTGCACTCGAACGCCGCCGCAAACGACGGCATGTTCGACGGCGCGCCGTTGGCACGGAAGTTGGCCGGGGCATGCGGATCGGTGTTCAGACGCACGCGCAGCTCACCGTCGGTGAAGTTGCGACGCCACACGGTGGCCCAGTTCATGAAGAAGCGCTGGTCCTGGGTGTGGCCATCGACCTCCACATTGGCCTTCGGGTCTTCCTTCAGCGCCATCTGCAGTGCGTCGTACGCCACGGTCAGACCGCCCAGGTCGCCGATGTTCTCGCCCAGGGTCAGCTTGCCCTTCACGTTCACGCCCGGCAGCGACTCGTAACCATCGAACTGCGCGACCAGCTGGTCGGTACGGCCGGTGAAGGCCTTGCGGTCGGCGTCGGTCCACCAGTTGTCGAAGTTGCCGTTGGCGGCGAACTGGCTGCCCGAGTCGTCGTAGCCGTGCATCATCTCGTGGCCGATCACCGCGCCGATGCCGCCGTAGTTCAGTGCCGGGTCGGCCTTGGCGTCGAAGAACGGAGCCTGCAGGATCGCGGCCGGGAACACGATCTCGTTCTTGGTCGCGTTGTAGTAGGCGTTGACGGTCTGCGGGGTCATGCCCCACTCGGTCTTGTCGACCGGCTTGCCGATCTTGTTCAACATGTAGCGGTAGTTGAACGCACGCGCGGCCTGCATGTTGCCCAGGTAGCTGTCGGCATTGGTTTCCAGGCCCGACCAGTCACGCCACTTGTCCGGGTAGCCGATCTTCGGGGTGAAGCTGGCCCACTTTTCCAGTGCCTTCTTGCGGGTGTCCTCGCCCATCCACTCCAGCTTCTCCAGGCGCGCCTTCAGCGCAACCGAGAGGTTTTCCACCAGGTGCTGCATCTGCACCTTGGATTCGGCCGGGAACACGGCATCCACATACAGCTGGCCAAGGCCTTCGCCGATCGAGGTGTTGACCGAATCGAGCACGCGCTTCCAACGCGGCTGCATCTCCTTCTGGCCACGCAGGGTGGTGCCGTAGAAGTCGAAATTGGCCTTCTCGAAGTTGCTGCTCAGGTACGGCGCGGCATCATCGACGGTGTGGAAACGCAGGTAAGCCTGCCAGGTGCTGGCCGGCACGTCGGCGAGCATCTTGTCCACTTCGCTGAAGAAGCCCGGCTGAGCCAGCGAGAACTTCTGCGCGGCCGGCACCTTCAGGGTGTCGAACAGCGCGGTCCAGCTGAAGTTCGGGGTCAGCTTGTCGGCTTCGGCGGCGCTGACCGGGTTGTAACGCTTGGCCGGGTCGCGCAGTTCAATGCGGGTCAGCGACGCCTTGGCCAGGCGGGTTTCGAAGTCCATCACCGCCTTGGCATCGGTCTTGGCCTGCGCGGCGTCAACGCCGGACAGGGTCAGCACCTGCTCGATGTAAGCCACGTAAGCGTCGCGGATCTTGGCCTGGGCGTCGTCGAAGTAATAACCCTTCTCGGGCAGGCCGAGGCCGCCCTGGCCGACGTAGGCAATGACGTTGGCCGAATCCTTGTAATCGGCATTGGCGAACAGCGAGAACAGCACGCCCTGGCCCTGGGCCTGGCTGTCGCGCAGGTACTGGGTGATGGCGGCGGTGTCGTTCAGCGCGGCGATCTTGTCCAGCTGCGGCTGCAGCGGAGTGATGCCAGCGGCTTCGATCTTCGCTTCGTCCGAACCGGTCTTCCAGATGTCGCCGATCTTGGCTTCAACGCTGCCGGCCTTGGCCTGGCTGGCGGCGGCCTGCTGCACCAGGGCGTGCTGCACTTCCAGCGAGCGCTCGCGCAGGATCTCGAAGCTGCCCCAGGTGGTCTGGTCGTTCGGCACCGGGTTGGCCTTCAGCCACTTGCTGTTGACGTACCCGTTGAGGTCGGTACAGGCGGCAATGGCCGGGTCGAGGTCGGCGCTGTTGAGCGAGATCAGCGGGGTTTTGATCTGCGACTGATCAAACGCCGCCTTGGCCGGGGTGGCGTCGGCGGCGGGGGCGTCGGTCTTGCCGCAGGCGGCAAGCGAGGCGGCAATGGCAACGGTCAGGCCCAGCGGGGCCAGCTTGGTAAAGGTCATGCGTCACTCCGGCTGCAGTTGGAAGCATTGCCCGCAGGGCGGGCAATCTCACAGCCTAGCGCGGGAGGCGCGCAGGGCGGACCGGCCAAAGGTCACAGGGGTCCCGTTATGATCTGCCGTAGAGCCACGCCCTGCGTGGCTTCGCGGTGCCAAACGCAACCGCAGCCACGCAG
>JAEXNZ010000011.1 GCA_023439425.1 Pseudomonadota bacterium | reverse complement strand
CCCATGCCAAGCAGCTCTTTGTCGTAATGGGTCCAGAAGCCACCAGCGCATTGCGGATTGGGCTGTCCGCGTTGATCCTGCTGCTGTTGCGCCGCGCCTGGCGGCAACGCCCAGCACGCAACCAATGGCCGGCCGTGGCCGCTTACGGACTGATGCTTGGCGGCATGAACATTCTGATCTACCAGGCTTTCGCGCGCATTCCACTAGGGGTCGCAGTTGCGATCGAGATTCTCGGCCCACTGGCAGTGGGTGCGTTCGGCACACGAAGTGCGCTGGGTTTGTTCTGGTCTGCGGTGGCGTTTGGCGGTCTATTGCTCTTGCTGCCGTTGGGACAGGCAATGGATGACGCCTTGGACCCCGTCGGGGTGGCGTGTGCAGCAGGGGCCGCCGTGGCATGGGCCCTCTATATCGTCACCGGCAAAAAGGCAGCACATCTGCCGGGTGTCGATTCCGTCGCATGGGGCATGGTCGCTGCTGCGTTGCTCGCCCTGCCACTGGGCGCCGGCACCGACCTGCGACTGGCGTTTTCCCCTGCGATTCTGATGGCCGGCCTGGTCGTCGCGGTGCTGTCGAGCGTGGTTCCCTACGCACTGGAAATGTGGGCCATGCGACGGCTATCGCTCGGCACCATGGGCGTGCTGATATCTACCGCACCCGCCTTCAGTGCGTGTGTGGGCTGGTGGCTGCTGGGTGAGCAGCTGAGTGGACGGCAGTGGATAGCCTTGGCGTTTATCATGGTCGCAGTAGCCGGCCACGGCTTCAGAGCCAGCGCCCCTGGGCGATAGATCGTCTCAGCCAAAAGCCGACGGACTTTCCATGGTTACACGAATGGCTGCAGTGCCTGTTTCATCGAGCTCGAGGAGATTTCCCGGCACAGGGACTGCGCCGAGCGCCTTCATCTCGACGGCCTGATCGGGTGCGCGGTACAGGGACAGTGCGCGGGGGCCGTTCAAGCTGGTACCTGCGGAAGTTCGTCGGCATCGACTCAGATGATGAAGCTGTCGCGCCCATCAGCGTGATCACAATCCGACCAACGCTGGCGTCAACGCGAACTCTGGCTCCGGCGCGGAACCCCAGTCGATTGAGCCGCCAGCCACGGAGCAGGATCAGCGGAACCGTGCCGTTCTCCACATCAACAGAAACGACGCGCGAGGCCAGCACGCTGCCCTCGTGAGCAACTCGCGTACTGGCGCGCTGCGCAGGTCGAAGTGTTGATGCGCGTTGCGAGTGGTGCGGATTCACCTTCACCCCTGAGACTCTGCTCATCCAAGTCGCAACGATACAAGCCGCGCTTTGCGCCTCACCACACCTCCTGACGTTAGCAGCATGGTCCGACCGAGCTGGGGCGGTGCCACTGCTGACGGTTCACCGGCCCCGACGCTGACAACTGTTACGATGCGAACCATGGACTCCGCATACTGAAAGGACCTCAGATGAAGCAGCGTGCACGCCCGCTTGCCTCCTGCCTGCTCACCGCACTGGTTGCAACATCCCCCGCCCCCTCGGCGTCTGCCCGCGATGTTGTAGCCGAAGACAGCGACGGCATCACCGTGGCCGTGATGCAAGGCAATCGCAACACACTGGAGCGCGTAGGCAAAACCAAAGGACCGGCCCGGCTTGCGGCTCGTGCTGGTTACTACCGGGTTCGAGGCGACCTGCCGCAGTCGAACAAGTGGGCCGACGCCTGCATCGCAGACGCTGGCGTGAAGGCTGCACCCGCACAGGGGGTGATGTATCTCTGCCGCAGCCTGCGCGCCGGCAACCAGTTGCTGGCGGGTGATATCGCAGGATGGGCGAAGGAGATGCTGCTGGTGCGCGGCATCTTCCAGAAGCACATCGCTCCCACGCTTCCACCAGGCGACGAAGTTGCAACGCTGAGCAGGCTCAACTTCGAGGAATTCCTGGCCGTTCCCGAATCCGGCGTGCTTGGTGCGCCTGTCGCGCCTGACACCCGCTTCCCGGTGTCCGACCGTGCAGGGGTTCCGGTGATGAGCGGGAAGATTGAAGGCGGCAATGATGGCAAGAAGCGCAACATCGAAACCGACTTCATCATTGATACCGGCGCGTCGCGCTCGCACCTGAGCCGCAAGGCTGCACTGGCGATGGGCCTCACCATTACCGACGGCTTCGGCTATGACAGCACCAAGCCGGATTACCCGGTGACGATCGGCCTCGCCTCACCCGTGGATGTCCGGTTGGGCGATGTTCTGCTGCGTAATGTGTCTTTCACAGTAACCGATGACCTACCCGCAGTGATTCTTGGACTGGACCTCCTTCAGCGGCTGGGTCCCTTTGTCCTGAAAGAAGGGCAACTGGAAACGTTGAGCAGTGTTCCGCAAGCGATCTGCCAGCAGACCGCCACATTCACCTCTTCGTTGTGGGGCACCCAGAATTCGCTACGGGTGCCAATGCGCATCGGTAAGCGCGATGAGCTTGTTCTGATGGACACCGGCAGCGACCTGCCATTGGAGATGTCGGGGGTGAGCCTGGCGACCTACCCCAAAGCGGCCCTGATCGAGAAGCAGCGCCTCACCATGCATGGTTACAACCGGGTCACGTATGCCGAGGCCTCGGCCCCGGTTATGTTC
>JAEXNZ010000005.1 GCA_023439425.1 Pseudomonadota bacterium | reverse complement strand
CAGTAGGCGAACATGGCGATGAACATCGGCACCCGGGTGTCCTTCAGGCCGCGCAGCGCGCCGGCCGACAGCACCTGGATGCCATCCGGGAACTGGAACGCCGCCGCATACAGCAGCAGGGTGGACGCCAGCGCCGCCACGCCCAGGTCGGCGGTATAGACGCCAACGATGGCGTCATGGCCGAACAGCAGCACCAGCGCCGACAAGGTCTGCGTGCCCAGAATGATCACCAGCCCCGCGTTGGCCGCGCGGCGCACGCCGCAACCGTCATTGCTGCCGACCGCATACCCCACCCGTACCGTGGTCGCTTCGGCCACGCCCATGGGAATCATGAAGCACAGCTGGGCCACGTTGATGGCGATCTGGTGCGACGCCGCCTCGGTGGCACCCAGACGCCCGATCAGCAGCGCGGTGACGATGAACAGACCGCCTTCCATCAGCACGGTGATACCGATCGGCAGGCCGGTGCGCAGCAGGTCCCAGATCGCCCGCCAGCGTGGCAGTTCGAAGTGCGAGAACAGTTCCAGGTGGGCGAAGCGCTTGGTCTTCCACAGATAGCCGGCAAAGCACAGGGCCTGGATCCACATCATGGTGGCCGAGGCGATGCCCAGCCCTTCGGCACCCAGCTCGGGGAAGCCCAGCTTGCCGTAGCACAGCACATAGCCCAGCGGAGCCAGCACCAGCAGGCCGCCGAAGCCCAGCAGCATGGTCGGCAGGGTCCAGTGCATGCCTTCGCTCAGGTAACGCATGCAGAAGTACAGGGTGAGCGCCGGGCTACCCCAGCGCACCGCATGCAGGAACGCGGTGGCACCCGGCACGATATCCGGCGCGATCCCGAAGGCCGGTAACAGCGGCGGCACCACTGTCAGGAAGGTGAACATGATCAGGCCCAGGCCCAGCGCCAGCCACAGCGCCTGGCGGAACAGCGGGCCGATCTCACGCTCGCGTCCCGCGCCATGCAACTGCGAGACCGACGCGGTCAGTGAAATCAGGGTGCCGGTCGGAATCAGCATCGGCAGCCACAGCAGCGCGGTGCCGATGGTGACCGCCGCCAGGGTCTGGGTGCCGTGGTGGCCGGCAATGACGTTGTCGACGAAGGAAATCAGGCCGGTGGAGACATGGCCCAGTACCAGCGGCAGCGCGAGCAGGCCGGTGGCGCGCACTTCAGTGGAAAGGCGCGGAGCAGGGATAGCGGTAGACATGGAGATACAGACGTCAACTGCGGTCGCGCGCGGAAGGCACAGGCACCGGGTTGCGGGCCGCCATCTTACGCGCGCCCGCTGTCAAAACACATGACCGGCAGTGAACGGTCAGCGCACCACGTGGGCGTGCAGCCAGCGGTCGCGGTCGGCCGGTGCCAGGGCCAGGAACGCCGCCCGCACCGTGTCACGTTCCTGCGGCGGGGTGCGCTGGGCGATCAGGGTCAGCTGCGCCAGCTGGTCGGCGTTGAGCTGGCGCAGCACGCTCAGCGCGGTGTCGCGCTGTTCCACCGGCAGGAAGCCGAACAGGCCTTCCAGCTTGGGGAACTGCGCGCCCAGCGTCGGCCCCAGCCGCCAACCGTCGCGGAAGCGCGCGTCCTGCGCGGTAAAGGTGGCGCGCAGGCTCTGCTGCTGGTCCGGGGGCAGCGCGGCCAGGCGTCGCGCGGCGTCGCGGATGCGGGTGCGCTCTGACTCTGGCAGGGCCTGCCATTGGGCCTGTTGGCTGCGCAGCTCGCGCAACTGGGCCGGGGTTGCCGCGCCCTGCGCAGGAGCCGATACCGCCTGGGGCAGAGCGACGGGCTGCGGAGCTGCGCTGGCGGCGAGCGGGGCCAGCACCAGCAGGCACAGCAGGCACAGCAGGCAGGCGGGCTTACTCATCGGCATCGGTCGTCTCCAATCCGGCGGAGGCCGGTTCCGGGCGGCTGGGTTGGGCCTGGGATTCATCGACCGGCACCGGGCCGCCGGCCGCGAACCAGGCATACAGGTCGGCGTCGCGGATCACCGCCAGATCCGGATCGGACAGCAGCGGGGCATCGCCGGCGGCATCGAGGTGGGGCGTCGCGGCGGCCTCCGGCAGGTCTTCTGCCGGCAGCTCCTCGCTCTGCACCGGGTTGTCGACGCTGACCGCGCCTTCGGGCACGCTGGCTTCCGGCAGCGGTGCCTGACGGTGGTGCTTCCACCAGTACGCGCCGCCCAGCAGCGCGCCGGTGGTCAGCGCAAGAATCAACAGACCGCGCCACAGCGGGCGCGCTCCGCGTCGGGTCGGGCGGCGGCGTGGAGTCGGTTCCTCCTTGGCGGGCGCGCGCCAGGACGGCGACGACCGCGTGCCGTCGGCTGCGGCAGGCGCGGGCTGATGCAGCCGCTGCAGGCGTTCCAGCGGCAGCTCACGCAGCCGCAGCTGCACCTGTTCTGCCAGCGCCCGCCAGCCTTGGGCGTCCGGATGCCCCTGGCTGTCACGCGGACAGGCTTCGGCCAGCGCCCGCTGATAGTCGGCCACCGGCAGGTCCAGAATCTGGGCGGCGGCGGCTTCGTCCAGCCCACCGCCAATACGCAGCAGCAGCGCCAACCGAGCCGGTGGCGACAAGGTCGGCAGGTGCGCCAGCGCCGGCTCCCAGTGTCCACCTTCGGCAGGCACGCGAATCGGATGGCGGTGTGCCAGCAGGATCCAGAAGCGATCGGGCCATTGCGCCATCGGCACGTCGCTGGCGATACCGGTGAACGCCCGCATCACCGCCACCAACGCCTGCTCGGCCACGGTCGGGTTGCCGCACTGCAGTTCAGCCACTACCAGGGCGCGGCGCTCGACGCCGCGAAGGAAAGCCGGAAGCGCGCCGGCTGCGTTGGAAGACATCGAGGCGTTCGCAGCCGTCATAGCAACTCCATCATGAGCCGGAATGATAGCGACTGCGCCGGAATTCAGGCGTGCCGATGCGGGCGGCATGTGAAGACCGGCAAGGCCGACACTGCGTCTTCCCAACGCAGGTTGTGCACAGCACCACCAAAAACCGCGGAAAAACGCAAGGTGAAGGTGGCATCAGCCGTGTGTCAGCTTTGTTTCACACACAAGCTATTGATTATTAAATCATTTTACATGTGGCGATTTTTTGACCAACCTGAGCCACACAGCAGAACCTCCGCAGGAAACTCCTACGCTGCAGCGCTCGCACACAGGCTTATCCACAGAAGATGTGGATAAGACTGAATCTCCAATAGCCACCGATATTTAGGTGATGTTTAGTCTTGTTGGACAGGGCCGCTGACCCGCTGGGCGCCCTGAACAGGGACGCCGTGCCCGGTACACTGCGTCGATGTCTTCTGCACCTGCGGCCCCTGTCCTGTCCCTGGAAAGCGCCCCGGCCCCTGCGCCTGGCGCGCCGACCGTGCAGGTCGCCCTGCCGCTGCCGTTGCCCCAACTGTTCGACTATGCACCGCCCTCCGGTTCCCTGGCCGGAGCGGACAGCATCGGCCGCCGGGTGCGGGTGCCATTCGGCTCGCGCGAACTGGTCGGGGTGGTGGCCGGCGTGGGCTGCGCCGATGCCAATACGCCCCTGCGCGATGCCCGCGAGTGGCTGGACCCAGTGCCGCTGCTGGAGGGTGAGCTGTGGCGGTCGCTGCAGTGGCTGGCACGCTACACCCACGCGCCGCTGGGCGAAGTGGTGAGTACGGCGCTGCCGGCCCCCCTGCGCCGCGGCGAGCCGGTGCCCGACACCCATCGCTGGGGCTGGCAGCTGACCGCCGACGGCGACGCACAACGGGCGCGCCAGCGCGCCGGCACCCGACCGCAGCGCCTGTGCCAGTTGCTGGCCGACGCCACCGGTCGCGGTACCGCGCTGGATGAGGACCAGCTGGACGACCTGATGGATGACTGGCGAAACGCCGCGCGGTCGCTGGCCAAACGCGGCCTGGTCGAGCGCGTGGCACAGGTCCATGTCGCCCCGGTGCCGATGCTGGGCACTGGCCCGGTACCCAATGCCGAGCAGGCCGATGCCGTCGCCGCCATTACCGGTGGCACCGGTTTTGGCACGTTCCTGCTCGACGGTGTCACCGGCAGCGGCAAGACCGAGGTGTACCTGCA
>JAEXNZ010000519.1 GCA_023439425.1 Pseudomonadota bacterium | reverse complement strand
CACCGGCATCGGTCCAGACGAAGCACATACGCCATTGCGCATTGATGCGGATGCTGTGCTGTCCGCGCCGGTTCCCTGCCAACGCCTCCAGCCGGTTTCCGGGCGGACTGCGCAGAAAGTCCAGGGTCTGCGCCGAATCGAGCATCTGCAGCTTGCGCTCGGCCGCCGCACGGAAGTTGCGGAACGGCCGAGGGCATTGGCCTTCGAACAAAGATTGCGTACGGCGGCAGCGGAACGACTGGATCATTCCGAATAACGTATTACGTAAAACGGAATATAACACGGACGGTGGTCACGGTATAGGCAACATCAATCGCCCATCCGGTGACCGCACCGTCAGCCAGCGCTATTTCCGGGTGTAACGCGTCACCAGCCAGTCGCCGAGCATCTGCAGCACCTGTACCAGCACCAGCAGCAGGACCACGGTGACCAGGGCCACGTCGGTGTGCGAACGCTGGTAACCGTCGCGGAAGGCCAGGTCGCCCAGGCCGCCGGAGCCGATTGCACCGCCCATGGCGGTGAAGCCAATCAGGGCGATCACGGTCACCGTGGCACCGGCGATCAGGCCAGGCCGGGCTTCGGGCAGCAGCACCCGGGTGACCAGCTGCCAGGTTGTCGCACCCATCGACTGGCTGGCCTCGATCACGCCGCGATCCACTTCACGCAGCGCGGTTTCGACCAGACGGGCATAGAACGGTGCCGCACCGATCACCAGCGGCACGATCGCGCCGCGCACGCCCAGTGAGGTGCCCATCATCCACAGGGTGATCGGAATCAGCACGATCATCAGGATGATGAAAGGCACCGAGCGCAGCAGGTTCACCACCAGCGCCAGCGCGCCGTAAAGCACCGGCTTGCGGTGCAGTTGTGGTGAGCCGGTGAGGAACAGCAGTACGCCCAGCGGCAGGCCGATCAACAGGGTCAGCGGCAACGAGCCGCCCAGCATCAGCAGGGTGTCGATCGTGGCCTGGCCGATGTCGCCCCACTTGGCGGCATCGAGGTGACGGAAGAAGCCGTCGGCAGCAGCAACAAGGTTCATCGGCGCAGTTCCTCCACGTGAACGCCCGCGGCCACGAAACCGGCCTGCGCGGCCTGCACGTCGCCACCGACCAGCGACACCGTGAGCTGGCCGTACGGGGTGTCCTTGATGCGGTCGATGCGCCCGGACAGGATGTTGTAGTCCACGCCGGTGTCGCGCGCGATGCGCCCCAGCAGCGGTTCGTAGGTGTCGCCACCGAGGAAAGTCAGGCGCACGATGCGCCCGGCCACGGCTTCGAAGTCCTTGTGCAGCACACCTTCGTCGATGTGTTCGGACTCGCTGACGAAGCGGCGCGTGGTCGGGTGCTGCGGGTGCAGGAACACCTCGGTGACCGGACCGGTTTCCACCAGCGCGCCGGCGTCGAGCACGGCCACGCGGTCGCAGACGCGGCGGATCACGTCCATCTCGTGGGTGATCAGCACGATGGTCAGGCCCAGCTCGCGGTTGATCTGGCCCAGCAGGTTCAGCACCGAGGCGGTGGTCTGCGGGTCCAGCGCGCTGGTGGCCTCGTCGCAGAGCAGGATCTGCGGGCGGGTGGCCAGGGCGCGGGCAATGCCGACGCGCTGCTTCTGGCCGCCGCTCAACTGCGCCGGGTATTTGTTGGCATGCGCTTCCAGGCCCACGGTGTGCAGCAGTTCGGCCACGCGGGCGTCGATCTCCGCGCGCGGGGTACCGGCCAGTTCCAGCGGGAAGGCCACGTTGGCCGCCACCGTGCGCGAGGACAGCAGGTTGAAGTGCTGGAAGATCATGCCGATGCGCCGGCGCAGCGCGCGCAGCCCGTCTGCGTCCAGCGCGGTGACATCCTCGCCATTGATCAGCAGGCGGCCGCCACTGGGTTCTTCCAGGCGGTTGATCAGGCGGATCAGGGTCGACTTGCCTGCCCCGGAATGGCCAATGATGCCGAACACCTCGCCGGCCTCGATGGTCAGGGCCAGCGGCTGGAGCGCGGCGATCGCGCGGCCGCCGACGGCATAGGATTTGTGCAGGCGCTGGAACTCGATCACGTGGCGATCAACCGGGCATCGATGGGAGGGGGCGTGCAGCCTACCAGCGCGGGGCGGCCCTGGCCCGCGCGGCATTGAGGAATCATATTCCGTTTGCTTATAAGGTGACGTCTTCGCCCGTCCGGCGGGGCTTACGGGTGGTCCAGCGGGGCCGGGGCGGCGACCTTTCGGACCCGCTCCCGGTGCAGCAGGTACAGCCCGGAGGCGACGATGATCGCCCCGCCCAGCCAGGTATAGCCATCGGGCAGCACGCCCCAGAACAGCACGTCCCAGCCGATCACCCACACCAGCCCGGTGTACTCCAGCGGCGCGATCAACGAGGCTTCGCCCAGCTGGAAGGCCCGGGTCAGCGCCACCTGCCCGGCCGCGCCGGCCAGCCCCATGCCGGCGATCAGGCCGGCGTGGTCCCACTGCAGCGGCTGCCAGTCCGGAATCGCCAACAGTCCAGCCCCCAGTGCCAGCAACGCCAGGAACCAGACCACCATCGACTGCGGGGTATCGGTGCGGGTCAGCATGCTGACCGTGATCGCCGCCACGGCGTAGGCGGTGGCCGCCAGCAGGACCATCAGGCCGGGCACGGAAATGAAGCCGTCCACGCCCGGGCGCAGCACCACCAGCACCCCGACCAGACCGATGCCGATGGCCACCCAGCGACGCGGGCCGACGGTTTCACCCAGCAGCGGCACCGACAGTGCCGCGATCAGCAGCGGAGCCACGAAGTAGATGGTGTAGGCGGTGGACAGCGGCAGGCTGCGCAGCGCGAACACGAAGCAGCCGATCATGGTCATGCCAAGCAGGCCGCGCAGCAGGTGCAGGCCCCAGCGCACCGGAATGAGCGAGCGCGGGCCAGCCGTGGCCAGCACCCACACCAGCACGAACGGCAGCGAGGCGGCACCGCGCAGGAAGGTGACCTGCAAGGTGGCGTAGCTGCCGGACAGCTGCTTCATGCCGGCGTCCATCAGCGAAAAGCAGGCTACCGCGGCCAGCATCCAGAAGACGGCCCGGGTCGGGGATTTGAGCGTGTTCATGGCCCATTATCGCCGGCCTTGGCGGGCCGTCCATGCCCGGGCGGTTAGAATGGCCGCTTCTTCTGCTGGAGTATGCCCATGCCGTCATTTGACGTCGTTTCCGAAGTCGACACCCACGAGCTGACCAATGCCGTCGACCAGGCCAACCGCGAGCTGTCCACCCGCTTCGACTTCAAGGGCGTGGACGCCAAGTTCGTGCTGGAAGACAGCGTGATCAAGCAGAGCGCCCCCAGCGAGTTCCAGCTGGAGCAGATGTCGGTGATCCTGCGCCAGCGCCTGACCGCCCGCAAGATCGATGCCGGTTGCCTGGAGTTCGGCGACATCCTCACCAACCTCGGCGGCGCGCGCCAGGACGTCACCGTCAAGCAGGGCATCGAACAGAAGATTGCCAAGAAGATCGCGGCCAAGCTCAAGGAAGCCAAGCTGAAGGTGGAAAGCCAGATCAACGGCGACAAGCTGCGCGTGACCGGCAAGAAGCGCGACGACCTGCAGGATGCGAT
>JAEXNZ010000507.1 GCA_023439425.1 Pseudomonadota bacterium | reverse complement strand
CCCATGCCCAGGATGCCCAGCGTGCTGCCGTGGATATCGGCACCCAGCATGGTCTGGAACGACCACTGCCCCCACTGCCCGTCACGCAGCCAGCGCTCGGATTCAGTGATGCGCCGGGCCGTTGCCATCAGCAGCGCAAAGCCGAGGTCAGCCGTGGTTTCGGTGAGGACATCGGGGGTGTTGCTGGCGAGGATGCCGGCCGCGCTGAGCGCGTCGATATCCAGATTGTTGTAGCCCACGCCGACGTTGGCGATGGCGCGCAGCTGCGGTGCACCGGCAATTTCAGCCGCGCCGATGCGTTCGTTGAGGGTGATCAGCGCGCCATCGACCTGGGCCAGCTGGTCGGCCAGCATGTCGGGGGTATAGCGCGTTACCGTGTCGGTCACGGTCAGGTCGAAATGCTGCCCGAGCTGTTCGATGACGTCATCGAACAGCGGCTGGCTGACCCACACCTTTGGACGCGTGTCAGCCATCGATGCGCCCTGGAATACGCGGGGTGATCTCGCCGACGTCGCCGCACTGCGCGCGATGGCGCAGCGCCTGGTCCATCAGCACCAGCGCCATCATCGCCTCAGCGATGGGGGTGGCGCGGATGCCCACGCAGGGGTCAGGACGCCCCGTGGTGATGACGTCCACGGCGGCACCGGTTGCGTCCACCGTCGCGCCGGGCAGGCGCAGGCTGGAGGTGGGCTTGAGCACGATCGAAGCGGTGACCTGCTGCCCGGTGGAGATGCCGCCGAGGATGCCGCCGGCGTGATTGCTGGCGAAGCCTTCCAGCGTGATCAGGTCACGGTGTTCGGTGCCCTTCTGCGCAGCGCTGGCAAAGCCATCGCCAATTTCCACGCCCTTGACCGCGTTGATGCTCATCAGCGCGGCCGCCAGTTCGCCATCGAGCTTGCCGTAGATGGGTTCACCCCAGCCCGGCGGCACGCCGTCGGCCACCACGTTGACGCGCGCGCCGACCGAATCGCCGGACTTGCGCAGCGCATCCATGTAACTTTCCAGCGCCGGCACCTGTTCGGCCACCGGCCAGAAGAACGGATTGTCTTCCACCGCCGACCAGTCGTGGCCGGTGGGGGTGATTTCGCCCAGCTGCGAGAGGTAACCGCGCACGGTGACCCCGTAGCGCTGCGCCAGCCACTTCTTGGCGATGACGCCAGCGGCCACGCGCATGGTGGTTTCGCGCGCGGAGGAGCGACCACCGCCGCGCGGATCGCGGATGCCGTACTTCTGCCAGTAGCTGTAGTCGGCATGACCCGGACGGAACTGCTGGGCGATGTTGCTGTAATCCTTGCTGCGCTGGTCGGTGTTGCGGATCAGCAGCGCAATCGGGGTGCCGGTGGTGCGGCCTTCATGCACGCCCGAGAGGATCTCGACCTCGTCGGCCTCGCGACGTGCCGAGGTGTGCCGGCTCTTGCCCGTGGCACGCCGCTGCAGGTCGTGGGCGAACTCGTCGGCGCTCAGTTCCAGCCCCGGCGGGCAGCCGTCGACCACGCAGCCGATCGCCGGACCGTGCGATTCGCCGAAGGTGGTGACCGACAGGAGCTTGCCGAAGGTATTGGAACTCACGGCCGCTGCGCCGCCAGCTCGGTGATGCGGGCGCTGTGGGCGATCAGCTCACGGCATTCGACCGCGAAGATGCCCATCTGGCCGACCTTGAACTCTACCCAGGCGAAGTCCACTTCCGGCAGCAGCTTGATCAGGTGCTGTTCGGACTCGCCCACTTCGCAGATCAGAAGGCCGTCCTCACTGAGGTGCAGCGGCGCATCACGCAGGATCTTCAGCACCAGGTCGAGGCCGTCGTCGCCGGCACGCAGGCCCATTTCGGGCTCGTAGGAGTATTCCTGCGGCAGCGCGTCGGTTTCGTCATTGGTGACGTACGGCGGATTGGTCACGATCAGGTCGTAGTGACGACCGGTGAGGCCGTTGAACAGGTCCGACTTGAGCAGGGTGACGTTGTGCGCCTGCAGGCGCTCCTTGTTTTCTTCGGCCAGCGACAGCGCGTCATCGCTGAGGTCGACGCCATCGACTTCCCAGTTCGGGTAGTAGTGGCCCATGGCGATGGCGATGCAGCCCGAGCCGGTGCACAGGTCGAGCGCGCGGTGCACGTCGCGACCGGCCAGCCACGGTTCGAAACCGGACTCGATCAGCTCGGCAATCGGCGAGCGCGGCACCAGCGCGCGGGTGTCGCTCTTGAAGCTCAGACCCGCAAACCAGGCTTCGCCGGTGAGATAGGCGGCCGGAATGCGTTCATCGATACGGCGCTGGAACAGCTCCAGCACCTGCAGCTTCTCGTCGCGGGTGACCCGGGCCTGACCATACGCCGGACCGAGGTCGTGCGGCAGATGCAGGCTGTGCAGGACCAGCTGGGTGGCCTCGTCCAGGGCGTTGTCGTAGCTGTGCCCGAAGGTCAGCCCGGCGGCGTTGAAACGGCTGGTGCCGTAGCGGATCAGGTCGATGATCGTATGGAGTTCGGCGGCCGTATCGGCAGTCATGGCAAGGCAACAGACAAATTGGCCCCCGATTATAGGCGCTGGAAGGGGCGGCGGCATCCGTTGCAGGCGAAACGGCTGGGCGGGGCCGGAGCCCTCCCCTATGATGGTGGACCACTCCGGGAACGGGCCGTCCATGTTCAACCGCACCACAGGCATCATCCTGATCATCGCGCTGGCCGCCGGGCTGGGCCTGGTGACGGCGCAGAAGGTATTCGCGCCGAAGCCGGCGGCCAACCACCCCGCCACCGAATCCATCACCTTCTACCCGCAGCCGCGCCCGCTGCCGGACTTCAACCTGAGCCAGTCTGACGGCACCCGGCTGATTCCCGGCGAGCTGAAGGGCCACTGGACCCTGGTGTTCCAGGGCTTCACCTTCTGCCCGGACGTGTGCCCGACCACCCTGGCCGACCTGGCCCGGGCCCAGAAAAGCTGGGAGAGCCAGCCGGAAAGCCTGCGCCCGCGCGTGCTGTTCGTGTCGGTGGACCCGGAGCGCGACACCCCGGTCCGACTGGGCGAGTACGCCCACGCCTTCCACAAGGACACCCTGGCCGCGACCGCGGACGTGCCCTCGCTGGAGCGCTTTGCCACCTCGCTGGGCTTCGTGTTCCAGAAGGTGGAAGGCAAGCATTTCGATGAAAACCCCCAGGACTACACCCTGGAGCACTCGGCCAGCCTGGCCGTCCTGGACCCGGACGGCAAGCTGGCCGGCCTGATCCGCCCGCCCTTCCAGGCGCAGGCCATTGCCCGCGACCTGCAGCTGCTGACCGAGAAAACCGCACCATGAGCCTGACCACCAAGCTGACCTACGTCCTGCCGCACCGCCTGCTGTCGTCCATGGCGCGGAGCCTGGCGTATTCCAGCAATCCGAAGATCTCGCGCTGGCTGATCGACACCGTCACCGCGAAATTCGGGGTCAACCTGGCCGAAGCGGCCAACCCGGACCCGCGCAGCTACCCGACCTTCAATCAGTTCTTCACCCGTGCCCTGAAGCCGGGGGCGCGCGTGGCCGATCCCAACCCGCGCAGCCTGCTGATGCCGGCCGACGGCCGCATCAGCCAGCTGGGCCCGATCCAGGACGGGGTGATCTTCCAGGCCAAGGGCCAGTCGTTCACCGCCGCCCAGTTGCTGGGTGACGACGCCGCTGCCGAGGTGTATCGGAATGGTCTGTTCGCCACGGTGTATCTGTCGCCGAAGGACTATCACCGCGTGCACATGCCGTGGACCGGCACCCTGGTCGAGACCGTGCATGTGCCGGGGCGGCTGTTCAGCGTGGGCCCGGCGGCCGTGAACACGGTGCCGGCGCTGTTCGCCCGCAACGAACGCCTGGTGTGCCACTTCGACACCGACTTCGGCCCGATGGTGCAGGTGATGGTCGGCGCGCTGCTGGTCA
>JAEXNZ010000377.1 GCA_023439425.1 Pseudomonadota bacterium | reverse complement strand
ATGTTGTTGGTGAAGCAGTACATCGTTTCCTGGTAGGAATCGGTCCACTGCAGCGCCACTTCCACGGTGATGCCGTTGTGCTCGCCGGTGACCGAAATGACATTCGGGTGCAGCGGGGTCTTGAGCTGGGCCAGATGCTCCACGAAGCTCCGGATGCCGCCTTCGTAGTGGAAGTCATCGCGACGGCCTTCGCCGCGCTCATCCTGCAGAACGATCTTGACCCCGGAATTCAGGAACGAGAGTTCGCGCAGGCGGCGAGCCAGGATGTCGTAGTGGAATTCGGTGTTGCCGTGGAACGCGACCACCGACGGCCAGAAGCGCAGGGTGGTACCGCGCTTGCTGCTGGCTTCAACCTGCGCCAGCGGGCTGACCGCGGCACCGTTGCTGTATTCCTGATGGTAGTGGAAACCGCCCTGGAAGATATCCAGGGTCAGCTTTTCGGACAGCGCATTGACCACGCTGACGCCCACGCCGTGCAGGCCGCCGGAAACCTTGTAGCTGTTGTCGTCGAACTTGCCGCCGGCGTGCAGCACGGTCATGACCACTTCGGCCGCCGACACTTCGCGGCCCAGCTTGGCGCTCATCTGCGCGTGCTTGCCGGTGGGGATGCCGCGGCCGTTGTCGGATACAGACACCGAGCCATCGGCATGGATGGTGACCGCAACGTGGTCGGCGTGGCCGGCGAGGGCTTCGTCGATGGAGTTGTCGACCACCTCGAACACCATGTGGTGCAGACCGGTGCCGTCATGCACGTCACCAATGTACATGCCGGGACGCTTGCGCACCGCTTCCAGGCCTTCCAGGGCGGTGATGCTGTTGGCGTCGTAATTGCCGTTGTTTGCCGGGGTGTTCTGTTCGTCAGTCATTGCGCTTGCCGTAGGCTCCGCAGGTCGGGCACCGCCAGGGCGGGGCTCCGAGGAATAAGGGATTGCAGGGGGAAATTATACCAGCCGGGCAGGGTGGCCCCCGTTGGCACTATGGCACACCGCTGGATAGGGGGTTCAGCTGACCATGTTCCACGTGGAACCGTGTGATGTGGGTGGCGTCGGCCAAGGCCGCGGGGGTTTCGGTGGCGGTGATGAATATCTGCGCCGGTCCGGTGCGGAGCCGCTCCAGCACCCGGGCCTGATGAGTACGATCAAGCTCCGAGGCGAGGTCATCCAGCGCGATCACCGGCCACTCGCCGCGCTGCTCGGCGTAGTCCTCAGCCTGGGCGAGCAGACAGGTGAGAGCGGTGAGCTTGGCTTGCCCACGGGATAGCGCATCGCGCCCGGGAATCTCGGCGAAACCCACGCTCCAATCGGCGCGATGTGGGCCAACGGAGGTGTAGCCCTGTTGCCGATCGCGGTCGCGGGCCAGCAGTAGCGCGTCGGCCAGCGAAAACTCGTGCTTTCGCCAACCCGGGCTGAGGGTGAGTGACTGGATCCGCAGATTGGGGGCCAGATGCTGCGCAAGTTCCACGGTACGGTCCTGCAACCGCTCCAAGTAGTGCTGGCGGCGCGCGGTAAGCGGTTCGCCGGCTTCGGCGAGCTCGCGGTCCCAGGCATCCAGTGCCTGCGGATGCCCGCCCTGCTTTAGCAGGGCATTACGCTGCTTCAGCGCCCTGGAGTACCGGCGCCACAGTGCAAGGAAGTCAGGTTCCACGTGGAACAATCCCCAATCGAGGAACCGGCGCCGGGGTTCGCCGCCGCCGCTGACCAAAGCATGGCTGCCAGGCTCGAAGGTCACCACGGCCAAGGCAGCACACAGGTTGCCTAGCTGCGCGACATCCACGCCATCCAGGCGTCCTTTCCAGTCCTGGCCGGTGTGATGCAGGCCCGCTTTGCGCCGCGTGGCCTGCTCGGCGCCCGATCGCTGTTCGTCCCACTCCACAAACACGTCCACGGCTTCCCGGCCCTGGCGCACCAGGCCATCGCGCACGCGCCCGCGGAAGCTTCGGCCGTATGCCATGAGGTGCAGCGCTTCCAGCACACTCGTCTTGCCAGCACCGTTGTCGCCGGTAATCAGATTGATGCCGGGTTGCGGTGCCAGTTCCACGTGGTCGAAACGGCGGACGTTGTGCAGGGATAGCCGGCGGATGTACATGCGAAGGGGGCAGGGGATCAGTCGACCAGCTTACTGCATTGCCCCCGACTCCCGTGGTGACGCGCCATCGACGTCTGCTCTCGGCCGCGACGCCTCAAATTCTTTGAAATCTGGAGAAGCCTCAGGGTCTGTGCCCAGCAGATTTCAAAGAATTCGCTGCTTTTACGGAAGCCCCTGCAGGCTTGGTTCCACACCACGATCCACGCGGGCGCCGGTTGTCCACAGCCCCTCGGTATGAGCTCTTCGCAAGCATGGGGCAGGCTGTGGATAAAAATGGCCTCATTTCAGGGCAGAAAACATATCCACAGCTTCACCCCCACCCCCAAGGGCCTTTTTACAGGGGGTTTCACCCCTATATTTCCCTTTATATTCAATCAGATAAGGTAGTTTTCAACCAAATCTGGCTCTACCATCACCACATAGCTTTAGATTTATATACAGATTTAAAGCTTGGGACGGGCAGCTGGGCGACCATCTCGGTTGTAGAAGACCGCAGCGTACCAACAGGCCACGCGAAGAGCAGCCACGCAGGGCGTGGCTCTACGGATATCCGATTCCGCGGTGTCCAAGCGAGTTTGGAATGATGCTCCACGTGGAACATGCAAAAAAAAAACCCGGCGCAGGGCCGGGTTTCAGATCGTGCTTGGTTCCACGTGGAACCTGGCGTGACGCGGGTCAGAGACGCAGCGGCATCACCACGTGACGCGACTTCTCGCTGCTGGCTTCACGCACCAGCGCCGAGGAGTTGGAATCGCGCAGTTGGATGACCACGTGCTCGTCGCGCAGGGCAGACAGCGCATCCAGCAGGTAGTTCACGTTGAAGCCGATGGCCAGATCGCTGACGGTGGTGTCGGCCTCGATCTCTTCCTGGGCTTCTTCCTGCTCCGGATTGTGCGCGCTGATTTTCAGGTTGCCCGGCGACACTTCCACGCGGATGCCGCGGTACTTCTCATTCGACAGAATCGCAGCACGCTGCAGCGAGGCGCGCAGCGCTTCACGATCAACCTTCACTTCGCGGTCGGCGCCAATCGGAATCACGGCCTCGTAATCCGGGAAGCGGCCGTCGATCAACTTGGAGGTGAAGGTCACATCGTCGCGCTTCACGCGCACATGGCTGCGGCCCACTTCCAGCTCGATCTCACGATCACCGCTTTCCAGCAGACGCTGCAGCTCGGTCACGCCCTTGCGCGGCACGATGATCTGGCGCTTGGCACCGCTGGCCTTCTCCAGGTCGGTTTCGCACAGCGCCAGGCGGTGGCCATCCGTTGCGACGGTGCGCAGTGCATCACCGCGGAGGTCAAACAGCAGGCCGTTGAGGTAGTAGCGCACGTCCTGCTGGGCCATGGCGAACGCGGTGCGCTCGATCAGTTCCTTCAGGGTGGCTTCGCCAATGGCGACGCGCTCGGTGGCTTCCACTTCGTCCACCGACGGGAAGTCGTTGGCGGGCAGCGTTGCCAGGGTGAAGCGGCTGCGGCCGGCCTGCACGGTGATCTTGTCGCCGCTTTGCGAGACGGTGATCCGGCTGCCGTCGGGCAGGGCGCGGATGATCTCGAACAGCTTACGCGCCGGAATGGTGGTTTCACCGTCTTCGGCGTCTTCAACCGCGATCCGCGACACCATCTCCACTTCCAGGTCGGTGCCGGTCAGCGACAGCTGACCCTTGTTCACCTGAACCAGGAAATTGGCCAGAACCGGCAGGGTCTGGCGGCGTTCGACCACGTTGACGACTTGTGCCAACGGCTTGAGAAAGGCTTCGCGCTGCAGTGTGAAACGCATGTGGTTCCGTGCCCCTATGCTTTAAAAAAATGTGGAATAAATCAAAAGCTTGGTGGTGCTGGTAGAGCCAGATTTGCTGGAAAACACAGTCAAGTCTTTGAAAATAAAGGCTTTTACAGCCTCGAAACCCTCTGCATTACCAGCCCCCAAGGGGTGGGGAATGCTGTGGATAACTTTACGCTGAAAATTTCCAGCTGTTTTATCCACATGCTGTCCCGCGCTTGCTACCGGATTCTGCACCGTTTTATGCGGTGACGAGAAGATCTGGCTCCTGCATCATTCGCTCATCTTCCGGATCAGCTTGTCCCAGTCTTCACGCAGCTTGCCGTCGGTCTCCATCAGGGTGCGGATCTGCCGGCAGGCATGCAGCACCGTGGTGTGGTCGCGACCGGCGAACGCATCGCCAATCTCGGGCAGGCTGTGCTCGGTCAGCTCCTTGGTCAGGGCCATGGCCACCTGGCGCGGACGGGCCAGCGACCGGGTCCGGCGCTTGGACAGCAGATCCTTGATCTGCAGCCCGTAGTAGTCGGCCACGGTTTTCTGGATGTTGGGAATGCTGATCGCCTGCTGCTGGGCACGCAGCAGGTCGCGCAGAGTTTCCTGGGCGAAGTCCGTGGTGATCGCGCGGCCGGTGAAATTGGCGCGGGCGGTCAGGGTATTGAGCGCACCTTCGAGGTCGCGCACGTTGGAGCGCATCTTCTTGGCAATCAGAAACGCCACATCGTCGGGAATCTCAGCACCACGCTCGCGGGCCTTGGCCAGCACGATCGCCGCACGGGTTTCGAAGTCGGGCGGCTCGATGGCCACCGACAGGCCCCAGGCCAGGCGCGACTTCAGCCGCGCTTCCAGCCCTTCCACTTCGCGCGGGTAGCGGTCGCAGGTCAGGATGATCTGCTGCTTGCCGTCGAACAGCGCGTTGAAGGTGTGGAAGAACTCTTCCTGGGTGCGGTCCTTGCCGGCGAAGAACTGGATGTCATCGATCAGCAGCGCGTCCACCTGCTGGAACTGGCGCTTGAACTGGTCCATGGTCTTTTCCTGCAGCGCCCGGATCATGGCGCTGAAGAACTGCTCCGAACGCAGGTACAGCACCTTGGCGCCCGGGTTGGCCTGGCGCATGGCGTTGCCGGCGGCAAACATCAGGTGGGTCTTGCCCAGGCCGGTGCCCCCGTACAGCAGCAGCGGGTTGTGCGCGCGGTCGCCCGGCTTCTGCGCCGCCTGGAACGCGGCAGCCAGACCCAGCTGGTTGCTGCGGCCTTCGACGAAGTTGGCAAAGGTGTAGTGCGAATCCAGATTGCCGGCAAACGGCGCCATCGGTTCGACCGGTGCCTGGGCTGCGGGCGTCGCAACCGGCGCAATCTGCGCCTCTACGGGGCGCGGACGCGAGCCGATTTCAAGAAATACCTCGCGGTAACCGGCGAAATGGTCCATCAGTTCGCGGATGCGGGCCAGATACAGCTCGCGGACCTGGTCGACGATGAACTGGTTCGGCGCGTACAGCACCAGGCTGTCCGGGCGCACATCGGCCTGCAGCGGCTTCAACCAGGGGTGAACATCTTCAGGCGGAAACTCCGCTTCTAGACGTTCGAGAGATTTGGACCACGCATCCATCGGCAATTTTCGTCTGGGGCCTGTGGATGGGCGCACGAAGCCGCCGCGCCACAGGCCGGAAGGGGAAGAAATGGATGGCACAGACTACCACTGACGGGCAGGTCCGGGAATGCTTGTCCCACACTTATTCACAAAAACATCCACAGCTATTGCACAGGCCGGTGAAATCCCGTAGTGACATGGACTTGACGCGCCCCCAACCAGGTCTATAGAATTTCCGGTTCTTTCCGTCCCCTTCTTACAGAGGCCCAGCATGGCCACCAAGCGCACTTTCCAACCCAGCAACCTCAAGCGTAAGCGCGCCCATGGCTTCCGTGCCCGTATGAAGACCGCTGACGGCCGCAAGATTCTGTCGCGTCGCCGCGCCAAGGGCCGCAAAGTCCTGAGCGCTTGATTGCAATGCCGCACTCCGCGGCAGACGCAATCCTGACTGTGAGCAGTTCCGACCCGCGCAAGCGATTTCCTCGCTCTGCGCGGGTTCGTACGCGTGCCGAATATACAACGGTTTTCAACGGCGCCCGCCGTGTGTCCGACCCCCTCATGACCCTCCACTGGTGCCAAGGCGACAAGCCCGCCCGGCTGGGTCTGGCGGTGTCGCGCAAAGTCGACCCCCATGCCGTGGGTCGCAACCGGATCAAGCGTGTGCTGCGCGATGCCACACGCCATCTGCGCCCGTGCCTGAAATCCGGCGACTACGTCGTCGTGGCGCGTGCCGCCGCCCGTACGGCCAGCAACGCTACCCTCCGCCAGGCCTTTGAACGCCTGCTGCGCCGCCTTGGCGCATTGCCGATGCCGGGCGCGGACGGCACAATGCCGCCGCCCGGGGGCATTGCCCCTTCCTTGTCCGAACCGGCACCTGATGCCGGTCCAGCAGAGCCTCCACGCTGATGAACCAGACCCGCGTTTTCCTGATTGTTGCCTGGCTGATGGTGGCCGTTCTGCTGTGGATGGAGTGGGGCCGCGACAAGGCCGCGCCGGCTCCGACCACCCCGGTTGCCACCCAGACCCAGGGCACGGTGCCGGGTCCGGCCGGCAGCGTGCCCAGCGCCAACGTGCCGCAGGCCCCGGGCAGCGCCCCGGCGACGGCCGCGACCGCGCAGGCTTCGGCGTCTGCGCCGCGCGTAACCGTCACCACCGACGTGCTGCGCCTGGTGCTGGACGGCGGCAACGTGCTGGATGCCGAACTGCTGCACTTCCCGCAGACCAAGGACGAGGGCAGCCCGCCGGTCCGCCTGCTGACCGAAGATCCCGCCCACCCGTACCGTGCGGTGAGTGGCTGGACCAGCCAGGACAAGAGCATGCCGGTACCGGAAGCCGGCGGCTTCCGTCTGGTCGGTGACGCCAAGGACTTCGTGCTGGCCAAGGGCCAGGACGAGCTGCAGGTTCCCTTCATCTGGGAAGGCCCGAACGGCGTCACCATCCGCCGTACCTTCACCGTCAACCGCAATGAGTACGCGGTCAAGGTGAAGGACGAAGTGATCAACGCCGGTACCGCGTCGTGGAACGGTTACGTGTACCGCACGCTGGACCGCACGCCGACCATCCTGTCGCGCAGCATGACCAACCCGGACTCGTTCAGCTTCAATGGCGCGACCTGGTTCGACAACAGCAAGAGCTACCAGCGCCGCGCCTTCAAGGACTACCTGGAAGACGGTCCGCTGAACCAGCAGGTCACCGGCGGCTGGATCGCCATGCTGCAGCACCACTTCTTCACTGCGTGGATTCCGCAGAAGGATCAGGCCGCGAACTTCCAGCTCTCCCAGCATGACGGTCGCGACCAGATCCAGGCCACCGGCCCGGCGTTCACTGTGGCTCCGGGCCAGCAGGTGAGCACCGAAGCCCGCCTGTGGGTGGGTCCGAAGCTGGTCAACCAGATCGCCAAGGAAGACGTGCCGGGCCTGGACCGCGTGGTTGACTACAGCCGCTTCTCGCTGATGGCGGTGATCGGCCAGGGCCTGTTCTGGGTGCTGAACCAGGTCCACAAGGTCGTCAACAACTGGGGCTGGGCCATCGTCGGCCTGGTGGTGCTGCTGAAGCTGGTGCTGTACCCGCTGTCGGCCGTGCAGTACAAGAGCGGTGCCAAGATGCGTCGCTTCCAGCCGCGCATCCAGCAGCTGAAGGAACGCTATGGCGATGACCGCCAGAAGTTCCAGACCGCGATGATGGAACTGTACAAGAAGGAAAAGATCAATCCGATGGGCGGCTGTCTGCCGATCCTCATCCAGATGCCGATCTTCTTCGCCCTGTACTGGGTGCTGGTGGAATCGGTGGAACTGCGTCAGGCCCCGTGGCTGGGCTGGATCCAGGACCTGACCGCGCGCGACCCGTACTTCATCCTGCCGATCATCAACATGGCGGTGATGTGGGCCACGCAGAAGCTGACCCCGGCACCGGGCATGGACCCGATGCAGGCCAAGATGATGCAGATGATGCCGCTGATCTTCGGCGTCATGATGGCCTTCATGCCGTCCGGTCTGGTGCTGTACTGGGTGGTCAACGGCGGCCTGGGCCTGCTGCAGCAGTGGTGGATGACCAAGCGCCACGGCAGCGACCCGGTCCCGGCCCCCGCCGCCCCGGCCAGCAAAAAGAAATAACGTAGAGCCGGGCTTGCCCGGCTCCTCTGGATCCCTACGGAACCCCCAGCCGGGCAAGCC
>JAEXNZ010000369.1 GCA_023439425.1 Pseudomonadota bacterium | reverse complement strand
CGGCTGCCACGGTGGCGTCGATTCCTTCGCAGTGGCAGCAATTGGCGTTGACCCGGGAACTGGGGCGGGACATTGCGTATGGGGTGTGCTGCAACCGGGATGCTGACGGGGCCTTTGATTACATTGCCGGAATGGAGATCGGGGCGAATGCGGCGGTGCCTGCGGCGTGGGGGGCGGTGTCTGTTCCGGGTGGTGAGTATCTGATGGCTTGGCATGCCGGGCATATCTCAGCCATTCGGGAGACGTGGTTCTGGTTGCTGAATGACTACTTGCCGGGGTCTGGAATGGTGCTGGCCGATGCGCCGGACTTTGAGCGGTATGACGCGCGGTTTGATGACCGCAGCGGAAATGGTGGTGTGGAGATATGGATTCCGTTGGGTGATATGGGCTGACTTCTGGGAGAGATTCTGTGCGGATGATTGCGGCTTTTGTTGCGGTGTTGGGCTTTTTGGTTGCGCCGATTGCCGTGGCGAAGAGCAGCCGGGCAGAGCCCGGCTCTACAGGTTCCATGGCATCCAGCGGGCACGTGGTGGGTGAGGTTCATGGGGTGGCGCATACGCCTAGCGCTGCGATTCGTGATGCGGAGCGCAGTGACCAGGTGCGGTACACGGTGTGGTATCCGGCGCAGGCCGGTAGGAAGGAATCGCCGATTACGATCGGGCCGCCGGGCAATCCTCTGTTTGAGGTTGGATCTTCAGCGGCAGATGCGCCGGTTGCAGCGGGGCGCTGGCCGGTGCTGCTGCTGTCGCACGGTAACGGCGGGACCGCTCGGATGATGGGCTGGTTCGGTACCGCTATGGCTCGGGCCGGTTATGTGGTGGTGGCGGTGGACCACCCCGGGAACAACGGCATGGATGCGATGACCGCCGCAGGCAGCATCCTGATGTGGAACCGGGTGGATGACTTGGCGGCAGCGCTGGCGGCGGTGCAGGCGGACCCCCGGTTGGCCGCGCATGTGGATGCTGAGCGGCTGGGACTGGCGGGTTATTCCGCAGGCGGCTACACCGCTTTGATAGCGGCCGGTGCTCGGCCGGACATGGCGCGGCTGGTGGCCTTCTGCAAGACCAATTCCAAGGATGGCGTCTGTGCGCCGCAGATGGAGAATCCCGAGTTCACCTTCGAACGTCGAGTGGCGCTGGCAGCCGCGCCTCAGATGGAACCTTGGGTTGCCAAAGCTGCCGATGATCGCCGCATTCCGAATGTGCGTGCAGTATTTCTGATGGCACCGGCCATCGTGCAGGCGTTCGAGCCTGCTGAGCTGGCGAAGTTGGACGTGCCGGTGTCTGTCTTGGTGGGCGAAGCCGATACGGTGGCCTCACCTGCTACGAACAGCAAGGTAATCGCGGCTGAAAATCCCCAGGCGCGACTGCAGCTGCTGCCTGGCGTGGGACACTACGACTTCCTGTCCGAGTGCACCGATCTGGGACGCAAGCGGGCCGGTGCCTTGTGCACGGTCACCACTGACAAAGAGGCCACCCACCAGGTTGCGATTGAGCGGGCTGTCGGACTGTTCGACGCGTCACTGGAAATCGCCTCGCGGCCGTGAAGATGCGACGCTACAGCGCTTCAATCAGATTCCCGAACAGCCTCACCACCTCGGCACCCTCGCTCCAGGCAAACCAAACGACACCTAGCACGACGAGTGCTTGAAGGTCGCGCCTTCTGACCCTGAACGTGTAGTGGTCCGTTGACGCAATTACCTTAAGATCATTTCGCTGGGACACATCTGCCTGGGGCATGCTGGACTCCGTTCCATTTGCGCCATCTTGCATGGCGCGGTGACTGGCTAGCAAGTGTTACGTCCCAGCCGGGCAAGCCCGGCTCTACGGGATGGCGCGTTGTCATCGTCACAGAGAGTACGCCATCAGTGCCCCGCCCAGTGCGGCCAGTAGCGTCGGCCGTCCTGCCTTTGGCTCTGGCTATCTCGCCATGCCACCCATTGCGGGTTCGCCTGCGTCGCGGGCCTGTCCCTGCTGCCGCTGCTGGTCCTGCTGCAGGCCCACCTCCTGACCTGCTCTGTCCATTTTCTGGTCGGATATGGCCACCGGGGTGTGTTTGGCCTGCTCGATATCAAAGGGAACCCGGCGCTGGTCGTGCGCGTTGGTGCCGTTCTCGACCAGGAACGCGTAACCCTTGTTGCCGATCACGAGTTCATCCACCCGCGAAATCTCGGCGACACGCAGCGTGCCGCCTGCGGTGGCCGCGCGGCTGTCCACCATGCTCGCAAGCGCGGAACGGCTGAACTGCTCACGTTCGGTGTCGCTGGCAAAACTGATCTGCCCGCTACGCTCGGCGGTCCGAACCCCTTCGCGGATGCGCAGCAGCGACGAGTGGCTGGGACGGCCGGGCGAGTCCGGGCTGGGATGCGACGGCTCGGTCCTGGCCATGTCGCGCTGTACGGCCTGTTGGACCAGCGCCTGCAGTTGCGCCTGCTCGACTGCATCAATCGGGATGGAACGGTATTCGAACTGCGACGCGAGCCTCTGATCGACCGGCTCGGAATCACGGCAGGGATCGACAATCTTGCAGTTGGCCAACTCATCACGCAGGTTGCGCTGGCCATCGCTGTCCAGCTTCAGGCCGAACACGGCCGTGGCACCGCCGGCCTGGTACACGGTGATCGACGAAAGGTCAGTCGGCACAGGCCGCTTCTCGAACAGCGGGCGATCGCTCAGCTGATTGAGGTAGTCGAAGGCGGCATTGCCGGTGAGGATTTCCAGCCCGGGCTCCTTGTTGCCACCACCCACGTTGGAGTGACCGCCCGGCGCGGCCACGTTGATCGCGAGGCCATCTGCCGTGATGCCAGGATCGTTGATGGTCTGATGCGGGAACAGTTCGCGCCGCTCATCGGCGGCGAGAATGGAGACGCGGGAGATGACGCTGGGTGGCAGGCGGGCGTCGTAGTTGGTTGGCATGTGGGTGGCGACGGGGTCCAGATGCAAGGTGGCCTGCACCGCATGCCCCGGTGCCACCAGCGCGGGTAGCTTGCTCATGACGCTGATGTTGCCGTGGGTGTCCTTGCCAAACTCCAGGCTGGCGGGATTGGCAATGCCGTACGCGTCAACGAGACGGGCAAGGCCCGCCACCTGCACTGCGCCGCGGCTGTAGCCGGCACTGACCAGTCTGATCTGTGCCTCAGGGTCGCCCTGTTTCCATTGCTGGGCCTGGTCTGCCAAAGCCCGGTAGGCTTCCTTGATGCCGTCGTCCCACGAGTAGGCAAATGCCCCATCCAGTGCACGTCCGATGGCATTCTGCTGGGTACCAATGCCTCGGGAGTAGTGCGTGCCGATGCGACTGTCTGGCTCGTTGACCCTCTGCTCGACCTGCTTGAAGGCGAGCCCGATCGTGGTCGGTTCGCCCAGCTTCGCGTTGTTGAGATACTGCCCGGTGCCATCCAGAAACGAGAATAACAGGTATTCATGA
>JAEXNZ010000362.1 GCA_023439425.1 Pseudomonadota bacterium | reverse complement strand
CCTCTCATCCTGTTGATACGGGCAATGCCGGCCAGCGGCCGGCACTACCACAGGGCGGTCAACCGCCCTGCTTTGCCGCATAGTCCTGCGCCTGGCGCATCACCCGCAGCAGGTTGCCGCCCCAGATGCCGGCAATCTGCTGCTCGGTGTAACCCTTGCGCAGCAGCCACGCGGTGATCTTCGGCAGCTGGCTCACATCCTGCAGGTCGGAAAGACCGCCGCCGCCATCCCAGTCCAGGCCGATGCCCACATGCTCGGGGCCGACCACGGCCAGGATGTGTTCCAGGTGCGCGAAGAAGTCGTCCAGCGTGGCCTGCCGCAGCGGCTGGGTCTGATCCAGCTTCGCCAGTCCTTCCTTCAACTGCACGCCCTGCGCGATGGTGAGTTCGTCGTAGCCGGCGCCGATCTGCTTCATCAGCGCGTCCTCGGCCTGCTTGCGCGCATCGGACTTGCCGGTGTCGATCAGGTAACCGCCGTAGGCGTTGACCTGGATTACGCCGCCGGCCTTGGCCAGCTGCTTCAGACGGGCGTCGTCCAGGTTGCGCGGATGGTTGTAGATGGCCTTGGCCGAGCTGTGCGAGAGCACGAACGGCACCGGCAGGCGCTGGATCAGATCGTCAAACACCGCATCGGAGGCGTGCGACTGGTCGATGACGATGCCCAGCTTCACCGCTTCATCTACCAGCGCTTTACCGGCCGGGCTCAGGCCTTTCCACTCCGCGCCCTTCGGGTCGGTGGCCGAGTCGGCGAACTCGTTGTTGGCGAAGTGCACCGTGCTGAGCAGACGCAGGCCGGCCTGGTGATAGAAGCTCAACAGCGAGGGATCGGCGACCAGCGGGCTGGCGTTTTCCATGCTGATGTAGACCACGCGCTTGCCGGCGGCTTTGATCCTCGCGGCGTCGGTGGCGGTCAGTGCGAGGGCGAACTGGTCTGGATGCGCGGCGAGCATTTCGCGGATTTCCAGCAGTCGCTGCAGGCCGGCGTCGCGATCGTGCAGATGCGCTGCGGGTGAACGGTCGCCCTGGTCGGTGTAGATGGCGAAGAAGCCGCCGTCCAGCGCGCCTTCCTGCATGCGTGGCAGATCTACCTGGGACAGGGCGTTGTGGTCGTGGCGCTGGCGCAGGTCGAAGCCTTCGCGATGAAAGTTCGCGGGGGTATCGAGGTGGCTGTCGAGGGTGAGCAGCCGTTGCTGCAGGGCTTTGGCCTTGGCCAGTTCCGCTGCGGAGAATTCGACTGCGTGGGCGGAGAGTGGCGCGAGCAGCGCCAGTGATACCAGCAACGACAGACCACGTAGCCTCATGACGCCTCTCTTTTCTGGTTGTAGAGCCACGCCCTGCGTGGCTTCGATCACGTTGGGCACCGCGGCGACACGCATGGCGTGGCTCTACGGATTGATGGGTTGCGGTAGATGCCGACCGTTGGTCGGCACCCTCACATCAATCCACCACGCGACAGAACACGGCCTTCAGATACCGCGATTCCTGCACGTGCGCCATGAACGGATGATCCGGACCGGCACCCGACACCTTGAGGATCTGGATGGTGCGGCCGGAATAGAACGCCGCACGACGCAGCATGTCCAGGAACTGGTCTTCGGCGACCAGGCCGGTGCACGAGAACGTGGCGAACAGACCACCGGGCTTGACCACGCCCAGCGCCAGCTTGTTCATGTCCAGGTACTTCTTCAGCGCGGTAATCACCTGGTCGCGGTCGCGGGTCATCTTGGCCGGGTCCAGGATCACCACGTCGTACTGCTCGCCGCGGTTGGTGGCATCGCGCAGCCACGGGAAGATGTCCGACTGCACGAAGCGCGGGCGCACGTTGTTGAGGCGGCCATTGGCCTTGGCGATGCTGATCACATCTTCATCGATGTCGATGCCCAGCACGTCCGAGGCACCCCGCGCGGCGGCGTACACGGCGAAGCCACCGGTGTTGCAGCACAGGTCCAGCACCGACTTGCCTTCCACCAGGCTGCTCAGCCACTGCCGGTTCTCGCGCTGGTCAGCGAAGAAACCGGTCTTGTGCGCGCCGGCCGGGTCGGCACGGAACTTCACGCCGTACTCGGTGATCACCGAGGCTTCGGTGGTGGTGTTGCCGTGGAAGTCGAAGCTTTCCTGCTTCTGCACGTGTTCGTCGGCGAAGCTGTGGAAGCGGCAGCCCGGGAACTGCTCGCGCAGCGCCTCATAGATCCACTCGCGGTGGCGGAACATGCCGGCGGCGAAGAACTCCACTACCACCAGGTCGCCGTAACGGTCCACCACCAGGCCGGACAGGCCGTCGCCCTCGCTGTGCACCACGCGCCAGGCGTCGGACACCTCGTCCAGCTTCAGAACCTCACGGCGCAGCGACACCGCCTGCGCGATCTTGCGCGAGAACCAGCCGGCATCAACGGGGACGCGCTGGTCGGTTTCCAGGATGCGCACGGCAATACGCGAATGGCCGTTGTAGAAGCCGCGGCCGATCCACTCCCCATCCACGCCGACCACGTCGACGATGGAGCCGGGCTTGGGACGGGCGGCAGGCTTTTCGACCAGTTTCTGGAAGATCCACGGGTGGCTGGAGCGCCAGGCGTTCTTGAGGCGGACTACGGGGGCAGGGGTATTCATGGGCCTATTGTATCCGGGCGATTTGACGCGGGGCCGGCCAGCCCGCAGAATCGGTGCCAGAAGGGGAGTAGCTCCCAGACGTTGTCGCCGTCATTTCGAGCCAGCAGGCTCCGGTGCAACGGCAGTTCCCAGCCTTGGGGACTGTGAGCAAGACCTTCGCCGTACGGCGAAGCTCTGTCCCTGGACCCCCTCTGGTGCTCCGTTGCAGGTCCTCGCCGTCCGGCTTGAGGCTTTTCATTCATTCAACGGACAAACCCATGCAGACGATCGGTAATTTGTGGTTGTGGGGCGGCTTCGGCGCGGTGGTGATCATCGCGCTGCTGGTTGACCTCGTTTTGATGCGCCATGGTGGCCCGCACAAGGTCACCTTCAAGGAGGCGCTGTGGTGGTCGATTGGCTGGGTGGCGCTGGCGCTCGCCTTCAATGGCGGCCTCTGGTACTACCTGAACGAGACCGCCGGCCAGGTCGTGGCCAACAAGGTCGGCCTGGAGTTCCTGACCGGTTACCTGGTCGAGAAAGCCCTGGCGGTGGACAACATCTTCGTGTTCCTGATGATCATGGGCTACTTCGCGGTGCCCGAGGAACAGCGCCAGAAGGTGCTGATCATCGGCATTCTGGGTGCCATCGTGCTGCGTACGATCATGATCTTCGCCGGCAGCGTGCTGCTGACCAAGTTCCACTGGCTGCTGTACGTGTTCGGTGCCTTCCTGCTCTTCACCGGCTGGAAGATGTGGTTCAGCGCCGGCCAGGAGCCGGACCTGGAGACCAATCCGGCCCTGCGCTGGATGCGCAAGCACCTGCGCCTGCTGCCGGAGTACGCCGGCAATGCCATGAGCGTCATGCGTGACGGCAAGCGCTGGTACACCCCGCTGTTCGTGGTGCTGATCCTGATCGCGGTCACCGACGTGATCTTCGCGGTGGACAGCATTCCGGCCATCTTCGCCATCACCACCGACCCGATCATCGTGCTGACCTCGAACGTGTTCGCGGTGCTGGGCCTGCGCGCCATGTTCTTCCTGCTGGCCGGCATGGCTGACCGCTTCCACCTGCTGCCGTACGGCCTGGCCCTGGTGCTGGGCTTCATCGGCGTGAAGATGATGCTGATCGACATCTTCAAGATCCCCACCCCGATCTCGCTGGGCGTGGTCGCCGTGATCATCGGTGCCACCGTGGTGCTGAGCCTGAAGAACCCGCCGAAGCAGGACGCGGCGTAACCCCCGGAGCCCGCCGACGGCATTGTCCCGCTGGCGGGCCCACACTCTCCCGTCGCGTTGCCCTTGTGTTCAGCCTGGGGCGACGCAACCCATGAAGGTATGAACGCCAACCTGCCCCAGCCGTCCGGCGAGACGCCGGTTTCCCCCCGCACCGACCGTGGTCGGGTGATGCGGGCGTTCAACCTGAGCCTGGCCTTCGTGCTGGTGCTGGTGGCGGTGTTCACCGCGCAGGACTACTTCGACTGGCGCCCCTGGGCCGTGGCTCCGCTGGAGAAGGCCGGGCTGCTGGGCATCCTCGGCGCGCCGCTACTGCACGGCTCGCTGCAGCATCTGGCGGCCAATTCCTTCGCGTTGCTGATCCTGGGCACCCTGGCCGGCAGCGTGTACCCCAAGGCGACGCTGCGGGCTTTCCCGCTGTTATGGATCGGCTCCGGTCTGGGCGCGTGGTTGCTCGGTGATATCGGCAGCCGTCATCTGGGGGCCAGTGGCATCACCCACGGCCTGATGTTCCTGGTGTTCGTGCTGGGCCTGCTGCGGCGTGATCGCCCGGCCATCGCCACCGGGCTGATCGCGTTCCTGTTCTACGGCAGCATGCTGATCACCATCCTGCCGCACGAGCCCGGCGTGTCCTGGCAGTCGCACATGGGCGGTGCGTTCGCCGGCATCATCAGCGCGCTGCTGTTCCGCCTTTCTGATCCGATGGCCCCGCGCAAACGCTACAGCTGGGAGGACGAGGAAGACGAGGCGGATGAGTTTGAGGCGCGCCGTGACAACGACCTGGAGCCGCCGTCCCCTACCCGCGTACCGGTGCTGTGGCAGCCGCGCGAGGGTCAGGATTTTGTGGTGTTGCCGTTCCGGCGGCCGGATTCTTCGAACACCCGGTAGGTACCGACCGTTGGTCGGTACCGGGGGCATCATTGCCCGTCCACCGCGCGTCGACCCAACGCCGGATCATCAGTAAAGAACGCATCGATTCCGGTCGCCAGATACGCCCGCATCTCGGCGACCGAACCTTCCGGATTCCGTGCATGGGTCTCACCCTTGCGGAACTCCGCGGCCATGAACGAGTTCTCCGGCCGGAACGTATACGGCACCACCATCAACCCGGCCGCCTGCGCATCCCGCACCAGCGTGGTCGGGGTGCCGAGGCGCCCAGCGGCATCCAGCGGAATCACCATGCGCAGGCTCGGCCCGATGCCGTCGGCATAGGTCGCCACCTGTTCCAACCCGGCCGGCGTGATCATGTCGGCGTAGCGCTGCGTGCCCTTGGCCGCCAGTACATCCCCCGGCTGCTCATTGGCAGCACCAATCAGCTGCAATAGACGGATGTTGCTGGTGCGCCCGAGCTTGGCGCGCAGCTGGCGCAGGTTGCCCACTTCAAACGACTGGATGGTGATCGGCGCGACCTTGGTATAGGCATTGGCCTGCAGCGCCGCGACCAGTTTGTCTTCCATCGGCAACCCGATGCTGCGGAAGTAGGTGCCATGCTTGATCTCCGGCACCAGGCCGATGCCCTTGCCGGCACGGCCCGCCTGCTGGACCAGGAAGTCGATGATCTCGTCGAGCGTGGCAATCCGGAACTGGCCATCGAATGCGGTGCTGCGCACCTGCGGCAGGCGCTCGCGCACGTACAGCGTTTTCAGTTCGTCGAGAGTGAAGTCCTCGGTGAACCAGCCCTCCACCCGCTCGCCGTCTATGGTCTTGACGGTCTTGCGGCTGGCGAACTCCGGGCGGCTGGCCACGTCGGTGGTGCCGCTGATCTCGTTCTCGTGGCGCGACACCAGCACCCCGTCCTTGGTCATGACCAGATCGGGCTCGATGTAGTCAGCGCCATCGGCAATGGCCTGCGCATAGGCAGCCAGGGTGTGTTCTGGCAGCAGCGCGCTGGCACCGCGGTGGCCATAGACCGCCGCCTTCATACGCGGCACGGGGGTGGGAGATTCAGCGCTCATGGCCACAGATGGTGCCACGGCCAGCGACAACAGCAACGCACAACCCCACAACGACTTCGACACAGCTAACCCCTGTTGGTACAGCCCCGCCAGTGCGGCAAGGGCCGGAAAAGACGTGCGGCAGTGTGCCGGTGGCGTGTTACAGCGGGAAGAAAAGGAGACCTGGCGCTCACTTCCCGATACAGAAGCTCGAGAAAATCCGCCCCAGCAGATCATCCGCACTCATCCGACCAGTGATCTCCCCCAGCGCCTCATGCGCCAGCCGCAATTCTTCAGCGGCCAGCTCCAGATGCTCATGCACCAGCTCCGACTCGGCGCGCTCGGCGTGTCCAATGGCCAGCGTGATCGCTTCCACATGTCGTGCGCGGGCAGAGAACTCGCCTTCCACGCTGTCCCCGGCCCCGCCGCTGGCCAGCTCGCGCAGGCGCGCGTGCAGCTGCTCCAGGCCCAGGCCGGTCGCGGCGGAAACGTGCACTACGCTGGGGTCGGCGCTGGGCGGGATCTCGGCTAGCAGGTCGCTCTTGTTGTGGATCCACAGCTGCTGCGGCACATCGAGGATGGCGTCGCCAATCGCCTCGCGGCCGGCCTGCGGGTCGCGCGCGTCGACGACTACGATGGCGAGATCGGTGCGCTGCATTTCAGCGCGGGCGCGGCGCATGCCTTCGCGTTCGATGGCGTCGCCGCCCTCGCGCAGGCCAGCGGTGTCGACCAGGGTCAGTTCCAGGCCATCAATGCGGATGGTTTCGCGCAGCGTATCGCGGGTGGTGCCGGCAATGTCGGTGACGATGGCGCGCTCGCTGCCGGCCAGCGCGTTGAGCAATGAGCTCTTGCCGGCGTTCGGCGGGCCGACCAGCACGGCGTGCAGGCCATCGCGCAGACGGCGACCGCGTTCGGCATCGGCGCGCAGCTGCACCATCGCGCGCAGCGCATCGGCCAGGCCCGAGCGCACCTGTTCGCCGCCCAGCGTATCCAGCGGCTCGTCGGCAAAGTCGATGGCCGCTTCCACATGGATGCGCAGCAGCACCAGCTGTTCGGCGGCATCTTCCACGCGACGCGAGAACACGCCATCCAGCGAACGGCGCGCAGCGCGTGCGGCACGGCTGTCGCTGGCGGCGATCAGGTCGGCAATGGCTTCGGCCTGGGCCAGGTCGAGCTTGCCGTTGAGGAACGCCCTCTCGCTGAACTCACCGGGCCGCGCCTGGCGCGCGCCCAGCGTGATGCAGCGGGCCACCAGCTGCTGCAGGACCACCGGACTGCCGTGACCCTGCAGTTCCACCACATCTTCGCCGGTGAAGCTGCGCGGCCCGGGGAAGTACAGCGCGATGCCATCGTCCAGCACCTCGCCGGCGGCATCGCGGAAGCGGCCATAGTGCGCGTGGCGCGGGCGCAGCGCCGGGCAGCCCAGCGCCTGCGCGATCGACGCGGCTTTCGGCCCGGAAACGCGCAGCATGCCCACGCCGCCGGCACCGGGAGCGGTGGCAATGGCAACAATGGTGTCGGTGGCGGCGGTCATGGCTTACAGCTTCTCCAGTTGCGCGCGGGCCTGCGCGGCACCGCTGCCCTGCGGCTGCAGGGCCAGGTAGGTGGTGTAGGCCTGCTTGGCCTTGGCCTTGTCGCCGGCGTGCAAATACGCGTCGCCCAGGTTGAGGTGGGCCACCGCACGCGAGGGGTCGATCTTCAGGGTGTTTTCCAGCCAGCGCGCCGCCTCAGCGTAACGCTGCTGGCGGTAATAGACGAAGCCGAGGTTGTTGGCGGCCTGGGCGAAGTCCGGACGCAGCTTCAGCGCCTCGGTGAACTGCGCCACGGCTTCGTCGTAGCGCTTTTCGCGGTACAGCTGCAGACCACGGTCGTTGGCTTGCTGGGCGCGCTGGCGGTCCGAAGCGGGACCGGCCGTCGGCACCACCAGTTTGGCCTGGCCACCCTGCAGGTCGGCCACAGTCACCGGGGCCGCGCCGGGCTTGGCGTCCTGCACGGCCTCGACTTTGCTGTTCAGCGCGATCGCATCCGCGGTCAGCTGATCTGTGCCGGCGTTGAGGTACTCCTGGCTATCCGGCACCTGGAACACGAATTCGCCGCCCTGCGAACCGGGCAGACTGCCAAACGCCGGGGTCTGCTGGGAGACGGCCGAGACCGCCGGGGCCACATAGGCGGCCAACTCGGTGCCGGTGATCAGGCCGTCGCCGTTGAGGTCACCCTTGCCGGCCAACGCCTGCAGCAGCACCCAGGTGAACACCGAATGGCCGTTGGGCCCGCTGTCGGCGACCTGCTGGTCGGCGCCACCGGCGGTGAGCAT
>JAEXNZ010000345.1 GCA_023439425.1 Pseudomonadota bacterium | reverse complement strand
ATGCTCACCGTTTCGGCCGCGCATCGCCAGGGTCTGGACGACCTGCTCGACGAAGTCGTGCAGCGCCTGCCGGAAGAGGGCAGCGGCGAAGAGCTGGACAACGATCCCGCGCGCATCCGCATTGCCTTCGTCGGCCGCCCGAACGTGGGCAAGTCGACCCTGGTCAACCGCATCCTCGGCGAAGAACGCATGATCGCCTCGGAAGTGCCGGGTACCACGCGCGATTCCATCGCCGTGGACCTGGAGCGTGACGGTCGCCAGTACCGCCTGATCGACACCGCCGGTCTGCGCCGCAAGTCGCGTGTGGACGAAGTGGTCGAGAAGTTCAGCGTGGTCAAGACCCTGCAGGCCATCGAGCAGTGCCAGGTAGCCGTGCTGATGCTGGACGCCAGCGAAGGCGTCACCGACCAGGACGCCAGCGTGCTGGGCGCGGTGCTGGACGCCGGCCGTGCGCTGGTGGTTGCGATCAACAAGTGGGACGGGTTGACCGACTACCAGCGTGAGCAGGCGGAAACGCTGGTGTCGCGCAAGCTCGGCTTCGTGCCGTGGGCGGAAAACGTGCGCATCTCGGCCAAGCATGGTTCGGGCCTGCGCGAACTGTTCCGCGCCATCCACCAGGCACACGCCTCGGCCACGCATGAGTTCAGCACCAGCGAGGTCAACAAGGCGCTGGAAATGGCGTACGAGTCGAACCCGCCGCCGGCTATTCGCGGCCACGTGTCCAAGCTGCGTTACGTGCACCCGGGCGGCTCCAATCCGCCGACCTTCATCGTGCACGGCACCCGCCTGAAGGACCTGCCCGAGTCGTACAAGCGCTATCTGGAAAACTTCTTCCGCAAGCGTTTCAAGCTGATCGGCACCCCGGTGCAGTTCATCTTCCGCGAGGGTACCAACCCGTACGAAGGCAAGAAGAACGTGCTGACCGAACGCCAGATCGCGCGCAAGCGCCGCCTGATGAAGCACGTCAAGGGCAAGTAACCGTAGAGCCACGCCCTGCGTGGCTGCGCGGTGCCGGGCCATAATGCCGGCATGGATATTCCCGAAATCTCCCCGGAATCGGCCCGCGCCCGCCACACCCGGGGCGCACTGCTGATCGACATCCGCGAAACCCACGAGCGCGCCACCGGCATGGCCGAAGGCGCGCTCGGTATCGCCAAGGGCGATCTCGAGGCCGCCCCAGTACCGCACCTCCCAAGCCCCGAGCGCGAGATCCTGCTCATCTGCCAGAGCGGCCGCCGATCACTGGCCGCCGCCGAACACCTGCTTACCCTCGGCTACCTCAACGTCACCTCAGTCGCCGGCGGCACCACCGCCTGGCGCGCCGCCGGCCTGCCCATGGTGCAGCCGCTGCAGACCGACGCCGAGCGCGACTTCAACGAACGCTATTCCCGTCACCTGCTGCTGCCGCAGGTTGGCGCAGAAGGCCAGCGCCGCCTGCAGCAGGCGCGGGTATTGATACTCGGTGCCGGCGGCCTCGGCTCGCCCGCCGCCTTCTACCTGGCGGCTGCCGGGGTAGGGCACCTGCGCCTCGCCGACGACGATGTCGTGGACCGCAGCAACCTGCAGCGGCAGATCCTGCATACCGACGCCAGTGTCGGCCAGCCCAAGGTCACATCCGCGCGCGAGCGACTGCTGTCCCTGAATCCGCACCTTGACGTGGAGGCGGTGCAGGCGCGGGCGACCTCGCAGAACATCGACGCGCTGCTGGAAGGCGTAGACGTGGTGCTGGACGGCTCCGACAACTTCCCGCTGCGCTATCTGCTCAACGACGCCTGCATCAAGCACGCGCTGCCGCTGGTGTACGGTGCAGTCGAGCGTTTCACCGGCCAGGTCAGCGTGTTCGACGCGGGCCGCCAACGTGGTCATGCACCGTGTTATCGCTGCCTGTTCCCGGAACCGCCGCCGGCCGAGTTCGCGCCGAACTGCGCCGAAGCCGGGGTGCTGGGCGTGCTGCCGGGCATGGTCGGCCTGCTGCAGGCGACCGAGGTGCTGAAGCTGTTGCTGGAGATCGGCGAGCCGCTGGTGGGCCGGTTGTTGAGTTTTGATGCACTGGGCATGCGGTTTCGCGAGGTACGGCTGCGCCCGGACCCGGGGTGTCCGCTGTGTGCGCCGGACACCGTATTTCCTGGGTACATCGACTACGCCGCGTTCTGCGCAGGCTGATGATCCCGCGCGTGGCTGCGACCAACCTGACACATCCGTAGAGCCACGCCCTTCGTGGCTTCGACCAATCCGGCACCGCTCAGCCACGCAGGGCGTGGCTCTACGAGGAACAATCTGCCCTGCAAGATGTTGGTCGTTCCATTTCTGGCACAAACAACCCCTCGATAGTTGCTATGTCCCTGCGTCAATCTGTCCTATCGTGACGGCTGATCGGGGATTCAAGGAACACACCGCATGGCGGTCGAAGCAGGTGCCAGCAGTGAACTGGTGAAAGTAGTCGCGCTGCTGGGTGCGGCCGTGGTGATGGTGCCGCTGTTCCGGCGCCTGGGGCTGGGCTCGGTGCTGGGCTACTTCGCCGCCGGACTGGCCATCGGCCCGTTCGGCTTCGGATGGTTCTCCGACCCGCAGGCCATCCTGCACACGGCCGAGCTGGGCGTGGTGATGTTCCTGTTCGTGATCGGCCTGGAAATGCGCCCTTCGCACCTGTGGAGCCTGCGCAAGGAAATCTTCGGCCTGGGTACGCTGCAGATCGTGGTCTGCGGCGCGGTGCTCACCGGTGTATGCATGCTGTTCGGCTTCCCGCTGCCGGTCGCCTTCATCGGTGCCGCCGGTTTCGTGCTGACCTCCACTGCCGTGGTGATGCAGTTGCTGGCCGAGCGCGGCGACATTGCGCTGCCCTCGGGGCAGAAGATCGTCTCCATCCTGCTGTTTGAAGACCTGCTGATCGTGCCGCTGCTGGCCGTGGTCGCGCTGACGGCACCGGTGCACGCCGAGCCCGGCGCAGGCTCGCGCTGGATCAGCATCGCCATCGGCGCAGGCTCCATCGTCGGCCTGGTGCTGGTCGGCAAATTCCTGCTCAACCCGCTGTTCCGCGTGCTGGCCGCCGCCAAGGCGCGCGAGGTGATGACCGCCGCTGCATTGCTGGTGGTGCTCGGTGCGGCACTGCTGATGCAGCTCGGCGGTCTTTCCATGGCGATGGGTGCCTTCCTGGCCGGCGTGCTGCTGAGTGAGTCCACTTTCCGCCACCAGATTGAAGCGGACATCGAGCCGTTCCGCGGCATTCTGCTGGGTCTGTTCTTCCTCAGCGTCGGCATGGCGCTGGACCTCACCGTGGTCGCCAACAACTGGCCACTGATCGTCTCCGGCGTGCTGGCGCTGATGCTGGCCAAGGCCGTGTGCATCTACGTGGTCGCTCGCGTGCTCGGCAGCGACCATCGGCAGGCACTGGATCGCGGCGTGGTGATGGCGCAGGGCGGCGAATTCGCCTTCGTGCTGTTCTCCGCCGCCGCGGCCGCCGGTGTGATCGGGGTGGAGGTCAATGCCAACTTCACCGCCATAGTGGTGCTGTCGATGGCGCTGACCCCGCTGTTCGTGCTGCTGCACGACAAGCTGATGCCAGCGCGTGAGGTGTCGCTGGATGGCGTGGACACTGCCGAAGGCATGTCCGGCAGCGTTTTGATGATCGGCTTCGGTCGCTTCGGCCAGGTCGCCAGCCAGTCGCTGCTGGCCCGCGACGTGGACGTGACCATCATCGACAACGACGTTGACATGATCCACAACGCCGAGCGATTCGGCTTCAAGATCTACTACGGTGACGGCACCCGCCTGGACGTGCTGCATGCCTCCGGCGCCGCCAGTGCGCGTGCGATTGCGGTGTGCGTGAACAATGCCGAAGATGCCGACCGCATCGTTGAACTGGTGTCGCACGAATTCCCCCAAGCCAAGCTGCTCGTGCGTTCGTTCGATCGTGAGCACTCGCTGCGCCTGATTCATGCCGGCGTGGATTACCAGATCCGCGAAACCTTCGAGAGCGCGCTTATGTTCGGTCAGGCCGCCTTGATGGAACTGGGTGCGGATGAAGACGATGCACGGGACATTGCAGAGCAGATCCGCGAACGCGACGCCGAGCGTTTCGAGCTGGAAATGGCCGGCGGCGACCTGCGTGCCGGTGCGCACATGGTGTTCGGCAGCGCACTGCCCGGCGTGCCCACGCCGACCCCGTTCACCGCACCCAAGCGCAAGGCGCGGACGTTGAACGCCGACGAGGTTCCCGAAGAAGAGTAGTGCCGGCCGCTGGCCGGCAACCAGGAAATCCCCGCCGGAGACCCACCGGTGTTCCGGACAACGGTAATCGGGGACAATACGCTCCCCGCCGCTTCACGCCCTGCCTTCGATGACTGAGTCCGCCGCCCCCCATTCCGCCCGCATCCTGGACGGCCGCCGCATCGCCGAAGACCTGCTGGACAGCCTGAAGGTCCGCGTGGACGCCCGTCTGGCCGCCGGTGGCAGCCGCCCGGGGCTGGCCGTGGTGCTGGTGGGCGGTGATCCGGCCTCGACCGTGTACGTGCGCAACAAGCGCCGCGCGGCGGAGAAGGTGGGCATCGAAGCGTTTGACTACGACCTGCCGGCCGGCACCACCGAAGCCCAACTGCTGACCCTGATCGACCAGCTCAACGCCGACCCCAAGATCCACGGCATTCTGGTCCAGCTGCCGCTGCCGGGCATTCCCGACGCCAGCCGCCTGATCCACCGCATCGACCCGCGCAAGGACGTGGACGGCTTCCACCCGGAGAACGTCGGCCATCTGGCCCTGCGTGAATTCGGCCTGCGCCCGTGCACCCCGCGTGGCATCACCACGCTGCTGGGCCACACCGACCAGCCCGTGCGCGGCCGCAACGCCACCATCGTCGGCGTCAGCAACCACGTCGGCCGCCCCATGGGCCTGGAACTGCAGATCGCCGGCTGCACCGTGACCAGTTGCCACAAGTTCACCCCCAAGGACGTGCTGGAACAGGCCGTGCGCAATGCCGACATCCTGGTGGTGGCGGTCGGCCGTCCGGGCATCGTGCCGGGTGAATGGGTCAAGCCGGGCGCGGTGGTGATCGACGTCGGCATCAACCGGCTGGACGACGGCCGCCTGGTCGGCGACGTCGGCTTCGAAGCGGCGTCCCGCCACGCCAGCTGGATCACCCCGGTGCCGGGCGGCGTCGGCC
>JAEXNZ010000336.1 GCA_023439425.1 Pseudomonadota bacterium | reverse complement strand
CGAACGGCTATGGCCTGTACGACATGATCGGCAACGTATGGGAGTGGACTGGCGACTGGTACCAGCACCACGGCGTACTGCAGGGCAAACCCTGCTGCGCGATCGAGAATCCGCGTGGCGGCACGCGTGACGGCAGCCGCGACCCGCGCGACCCGGTCGCCATTCCACGTCGGGTGATGAAGGGCGGCTCACACCTGTGCGCACCCAACTATTGCCGTCGGTATCGCCCGGCAGCGCGGATGGCGCAGCCGGTGGATACCACCACCTGCCATGTCGGCTTCCGCTGCGTCGAGCGCGGCTGATCAGGAGCCTGCCATGTTCGAAATGCATGAAGTGCTGGTGACGATTACCGAACCCATCGTCACCCTGATCGAGTTCATGGCGCTGATCCTGATCACGCTGGCCACGGCCAAGCTGTTCTTCCAGGGGCTGTGGCTGTTGATCCGTGGCGATGCCGACGGCGACCAGCGACGCTCGATCTGGCTGGAGTATGGACGCTGGCTGGTGGCCGGCCTGTCGGTGCAGCTGGCTGCGGACATCCTGGAGTCGGCCATCTACACCAGCTGGGACAGCATCGGCCAGCTCGCGGCGATTGCCGTGATCCGGACCTTCCTCAATTACTTCCTGGAGAAGGACATCACCGAGATCCGCGAGCGTCAGCAGCGAGTAAGAGAGCGTCGCGAGGGACATGAAGGCCACACAAGGTCACCCTTGGAGGTGAAGTCATGAACAAGGTCCGATTCCGCCGCGTGAAGCCCGTCACAGCGCTGTTGGCGCTGGCCATGCTGGCGCTGGCAGGCGGTGCGCAGGCGACCGAAGGTGCGCTGGGGCGTTCCATCACGGGCATGCAGATCACGCCCTATGCGGGCGTGATTCCACCGGAGCCAGGGTTCCAGTGGTCGTTGAGCTATCTCCAGTACGACGGCAGCATCCGTGGCAGTCGCGCCGCACCTATTGCCGGCCGGATATCGCTGGGTCTGGATGCAGACGCGAACATCACCGCGGCGACCGGCGTGTACGTGTGGCCGACGAAGACCGGGCGCTGGAACTTCGCCTCGATGTTGACCGTGCCCTACATCAACCTCGACATCGAGGCAGGCCTGCAGGGCCCATTGGGCAACCAGATCCGGGTCAGCGACAGCGCCTCCAACCTGTTCGACGTGTACTTCGCGCCGTTCATTGCCGGCTATCACATCAGTGAGGTCGAGCATGTCTCGATGGGGCTGTACGTGTATGCCCCGACCGCGAAGTACAACCCCGACAACCTTGCCAACCCCGGTCTGAATGTCTGGACGCTGTCGCCCAGCGTCGGCTACACCCATCTGTTCCAGCAGGGCACGCTGGAGTTCAGCGTGCTGGGCGCGTTCGACTGGTACAGCCGCAATGACGACACCGACTACAAGAACGGCCTGGTTCTGCGTTCCGACGCACTGCTGGTGAAGCGTACCCCTAGTGGCTGGGGCTTTGGTGCGGCGGCCGGGTGGATCCAGCAGGTGCAGGACGACGACAGCGATCTGGCCGATCAGTTGAATGGGTTCAAAGGACGCTCGTGGGGCGTAGGCCCGGTGCTGACCTATGGCAAGAAGTGGTCCGGGGGGGAGCACCTGGACATCTCGTTCCGTTACATCAGTGAATTCAGCGTGCGCAACCGCTTCGAGGGCGATCCCTGGAGCGTGGCGATCAGTGCTGGATTCTGAGGAGAGATGCGTATGAATCGTTCCACCACTGCGCTCAGTGCCGCCACCTGCCTGCTGCTGGCCGGCCTGGGCACGCTGGGCCTGCCCGCGCAGGCCGCCACGTCCAAGCCTGCGACCACCGCCGCTGCAGCGCCCGCATCCGAACGCGACCCCGAAGCACTGGCTGCGCTTGAACGCATGGGAGCCGCGTTGCGCGCCCTCAAACAGTTCTCGTTGACCTCCGATGCCAGTACTGAAGTGGTGCTGGAAGACGGGCAGAAGATCGAGCTGGACGGCAAGGTCAGCTACCGGGTCAAACGACCCAACCAGGTGTTCGTGGAGCTCGACAGCGACCGCCAGCAGCGCCAGCTGATCTATGACGGCAAGGCGCTCACCGTGTATGCCCCGAAGCTGAAGTACTACGCGCAGGTGGACGGCCTGCATGCGACCCTGGGCGAGCTGGTGGAACAGGCGGCCACGCGCTATGACATCGAGTTCCCGCTGGCCGACATGTTCCTGTGGGGCACCGACAAAGCGCCCAGCAGCCTCATCCGCAGCGCACGGCATATCGGCGGGGGCACCCAGGCCGGTGAGCCGATCGAGCAGTACGCGTTCCAGCAGGACGGCGTGGACTGGCAGGTGTGGATCTCCAAGGCGAGCTCACTGCCGGTGAAGCTGATCATCAATTCGCTGGATGACCCGGCGCAGCCTCAGTACCGGGCGCGCCTGCGCTGGGATACCCGCACGCCGGTGCCGGAAAGCGCATTCGCCTTCACCCCACCGGCGGACGCCCACCGGATCAAGCTGGTGCCGGTGGCTGTTGCCGTTGTTGAGCCTGACGCGGAGAACTGAGATGAGCATGCCCTCTGTAAGAACGCTGCTGCTGACGGCGCTGGCCTCTGCCGCGTTGGGGCTGGCCCCGGCGATGTTCGAAACCGCGTCGGCCCAGCACGGGCATCGCGGCGGCGGTGGTGCACGCGCCTCGGCGCACGCCAATGTGAACCGTGCCGCCCAGCGACCTGCGAATCATCCTGTGAACCGGCCTGCCGGCGGCGGTGCCAACCGCAACATCGACCACAACCGGAACATCGACCGCAACCGCGACGTGAACCGGAATGTGAACCGCAACATCGACCGTGACGTCCACGTCGATGTGGATCACCACTACGACCATGACGACCACTGGAACGACTGGGATGACCATCCCTTTGCCACTGCTGCCGCCGTGACGGCGGGTGTGGCAGTCACGCGGGCAGTGATCGGGTCCATCGTGTATTCGCTGCCACCCAGCTGCGTGACCACCGTGATCAACGGTGTGGCCTACCAGCAGTGCGGGAACGACTGGTATGAGCCGCGCTACGCCGGCACCAGCGTGCAGTACGTGGTGATCAACGCGCCGCGCTGAACCGGTAGTTTTTCTGCCCGTTCTGCGTAGTTATGCGGATGCTCCGGCCGGTGGCGGAGCGCTAGCCTGAAACCCTGTTCACGACGCTGGAGTCTGCTGTGATGAAAGCCTTCGTCCTTGCTGTTCTGGCGACCGGCCTGGTGGCCTGTGCGTCGTCGCCCACGGTGCGCACCGACCACGACCCGAGCGCCAACTTTGCCTCCTTCAAGACCTACAGCTGGGCGCAGAAGCCGCAGGGCGCTTCGCCGCTGGTGGTGCAGCGGATCGTGGATGGCGTGGATGCACGGCTGCGCGCGCGCGGCCTGACCGAAGCCCCCAACGGCGACATCGCGCTGGTCGCCAACATCGCCAACAGCCAGCGCCAGACCCTGGATACGTTCTACACCGGCACCGGCATGGGCGGCTGGGGCTGGCGCGGTGGCTGGGGTGGCGGCATGGGCATGGCCTCGTCCACCACCACCGTGCACACCTATGACGTCGGCACCCTGGTGGTGGACATGTTCGATTCGCGCACCAAGCAGGCGGTGTGGCGTGGGTCGGCCAGCGGCACCGTGCCCAGCTCGACCGATCGGGTCAATGCGGCGGTGGAAGCCGGCCTCGACGAGATGTTCGCCGATTTCCCGCCGGGCAGCGCAGCGGCGCGCTGAGCCACGCTTCGCTTCATCGCGCGGCGTCGCGTCGCGGCTCTCCCTCCCCAGCGACGCGACGCCGTGCACCTCTTCCTTCCTACCGCGCGGGTGCAGCGCGGCACGAGGTGATGCCGTGTCGATCCGCGCACCGCTGCTCACAGTCTGTCTGGTGTTGCTGCCTGCCATCGCTGCCGCGCAGACGCAGACGCCCAGCGCCGGGACCCCGAAGGCGTCCGTGTTCCGTGACCCGGAAGACGGGCGCTTCGACATGTCGCACTGGTTGCTGGACCACCGTGGCTTTCTGCCGGTGCCGATCATCATCACAGACCCCGCGCTGGGCAACGGCGGCGGCCTGGCATTGGCGTTCTTCCAACGTCCGCATGCCAGTGACAGTGCAGCCGCCGAATCCGGCACGGTGACCCGTCCCAATCTGTACGGAGCCGGTGCGATGCGCACCAGCAATGGCAGTGAAGCCTACGGCGTCGGGGCGTCGCTGCATTTCGACGATGACCGCTGGCGCTATCGCGGCGGTGTTGCCAAAACATCTCTCAACCTGGCCTATCACACCCCGGGGCGGCGACTGCCACCGTTGGAGATCGACTACAACGTGGATGGCATCGTGTCCTTCCAGCAGGGTTTCCGCCGGCTGGGCGCGCGCGATCTGTATGTGGGTCTGGCCTGGATCTACATGGACATGGACATCGGCTTCGATGTTGAGTCCGACCGGGTCAACTTCACCCCACGCGAGCTCGGTACGAAGAGTTCAGGGCTGGGGCTGTCGCTGGAATACGACAGCCGCGACAACACCTTCAGCCCGTCCAGTGGCTGGCTCGGGATGATTGAGGGCAATGCCTACCTGCCGGGCATCGGCAGCGATAGTGCGTTCCAAAGCTACCGTGGGCATGCCTACGGCTACTGGCCGCTGGGCAAGGCCTTCGTGCTGGGTGGGCGCGTGGACGCCCGCTGGGCCAACGGTGACATTCCGTTCTACCGCCTGCCGTACATCGACCTGCGCGGCATCGGCTCAGCGCGCTACCAGGACACCCGTGCGGCGGTGCTGGAAACCGAGCTGCGCTGGAACATGACCTCGCGCTGGGCGCTGGTCGGCTTCGTCGGGGCAGGGCGTACCTGGGGGCGGCACAACAGTTTCAGCGAGGGCAGCGACGAAGTAGCGAAAGGTGCAGGCTTCCGTTATCTGATCGCCCGCCAGCTGGGCATGCACGTCGGCGTGGACTACGCGGGGGGCCCGGAGGATGAGACGTTCTACATCCAGGTGGGTTCGCCATGGCGCTGAGCGTGGCCCGGTGGATCGTGTTGATCACGGTGCTGTGCGCGGCAGGCACCGCGCGGGCGGCGGACGTGGTGAACATGCCCACCGGTAACAGCTGCGGCGTGCGCGCGGCGGGTGATACCCGGCCACGGATCGGATTGGCGCTGGGTGGGGG
>JAEXNZ010000307.1 GCA_023439425.1 Pseudomonadota bacterium | reverse complement strand
CTTGTCGATGGTCTTGCGCAGGTGCGCCAGCGCCGGCAGCAGTTCCTCGTGCACGCCCAGCAGGGCCGAGACGCGCAGCGCAGTGGGAATCACATCGTTGGAGCTCTGGCCCTGGTTGACGTGGTCGTTGGGGTGGACCGCGGTCTTTCCGGCCTTGCCGGCGCGGTTGGCCAGGGTGGCGATCACCTCGTTGGCATTCATGTTCGACGAGGTGCCCGAGCCGGTCTGGTACACGTCAATCGGGAAATGCGCGTCGTGTTCGCCGCTGGCGACCTCGGCGGCGGCCAGCTCAATGGCCTTGGCGATGTTCTTCGGCAGGTGGCCCAGCTCGGCGTTGACCGCCGCCGCCGTGCCCTTCACCAGGCCCAGGGCGCGGATGAAGCCGCGCGGCATGCGCTGGCCGGAGACCGGGAAGTTCTCGACCGCACGCTGGGTCTGCGCGCCCCACAAGGCGTCTGCAGGCACCTGCAGTTCACCCATGCTGTCGTGCTCGACGCGGAACGCCTGCAGGGGGCGCTTTGTTGCTGCTTTGCTCATTTCGTTGACTCCGCACTACTTCTTGTTGGGGAAAGGAAGCGGCGGCTGGCGAAGGAGCGCTTCCTGGCTGGCGGCAGCGGTCACGATACCCCGCAATGGCGGGGGCTGCATACCCGTATAATGTTGCCCCCGCCGCCCCTCGCCTGCGCCCGCCATGTCCGAATTCGCCCTGCTTGCCCTGTCCCCGCTCGATGGCCGCTATGCCGGCAAGGTCGACGCGCTGCGTCCGATCTTCTCCGAATATGGCTTGATCAAGGCCCGCGTGAAGGTGGAAGTGGAATGGCTGCTGGCCCTGGCCAACGAACCGGGCATCGTCGAGCTGGCCCCGTTCGCACCGGCCGCGGTAGACCGCCTGCGCGCCCTGGCCGACGGCTTCTCGCCGGCCCACGCGGCGCGGGTGAAGGAAATCGAGCGCACCACCAATCACGACGTGAAGGCGGTGGAGTACTTCATCAAGGAACAGCTGAAGGACGACGCCGAGCTGGCTCCGGCGCTGGAATTCGTGCATTTCGCCTGCACCAGTGAAGACATCAACAACCTCAGCTACGGGCTGATGCTGGAACAGGCCCGTCGCGAAGTGCTGCTGCCGAGCCTGGACGGCATCGCCGCCAGCCTGCGCGCCCTCGCCCACGCCCAGGCCGACCAGCCAATGCTGTCGCGCACCCACGGCCAGACCGCCTCGCCCACCACCCTGGGCAAGGAAGTGGCCAACGTGGTCGCCCGCCTGGAGCGCCAGCGCCGCCAGATCGCGGCGGTGGAATTCACCGGCAAGATCAACGGTGCGGTGGGCAACTACAACGCGCACGTGATCGCCTACCCGGACGTGAACTGGCCGGCCTTCGCGCAGCGCTTCGTGGAAAGCCTGGGCCTGGTGTTCAACCCGTACACGACCCAGATCGAGCCGCACGACAACATCGCCGAGATCGGTGACGCGGCGCGGCGCGCCAACATCATCCTGATCGACCTGGCCCGTGACATCTGGGGCTACATCTCGCTGGGCTACTTCAAGCAGAAGCTGAAGGAAGGCGAAGTGGGCTCCTCAACCATGCCGCACAAGGTCAATCCGATCGATTTCGAGAACGCGGAAGGCAACTTCGGCATCGCCAACGCGCTGTTCGAGCACTTCAGCGCCAAGCTGCCGATCAGCCGCTGGCAGCGCGACCTGACCGACTCGACGGTACTGCGCGCGGTAGGCACGGCCTTCGGCCACAGCCAGGTCGCCCTGGACTCGCTGGCCAAGGGCCTGGGCAAGCTGACGGTGAACCCGGAGCGCCTGGACGCCGACCTGGACGCTTCCTGGGAAGTCCTGGCCGAAGCCGTGCAGACGGTCATGCGCCGCTACGGCCTGCCCAACCCCTACGAACAGCTCAAGGCCCTGACCCGCGGCCAGGGCATCACCGCCGAGTCGATGAAGGCCTTCGTTGAATCCCTGGACCTGCCGGAAAGCGCCAAGCAGGAACTGCGCACCCTGACCCCGGGCGGCTACATCGGCCTGGCTTCGGACCTGGCCAAGGCCATCTGATCGGATTAGTTCATCGCGAAAAGCACTGCAGGGCATCGGGTTTCCGGTGCCCTTTTTGTTTGGTCGCGAACAGCCTTCGGCTGACGGTCTACGTGTTTGGGGCCGGGGGATGGGGGCTGCCCCGTCCTACCCCAGCCGATAGCAACGCAAGCGCCGGCTGTACGCGACATCTCACCGCAGGTGCAGTGAGCCGCGAAGCAGCGGACAATAGGGGGGTACCCTGCAAGGATTTCCCCCATGGCTGTGCGCAAGACCAAAACTCCTGTTATTGAAGTCCAGGCTCGGCCTGGGCTGCCGCTGGGCATGCCTGCCGCCACCTTCCTGCGCGACTACTGGCAGAAGCGGCCGCTGTTGATCCGGCAGGCGTTTCCTGACTTTGAAACGCCCGTGCAGCCTGAAGACCTGGCCGGGCTGGCCTGTGAGGAAACCGCGCTGGCGCGGGTGATCAGCCATGATCGCGCCACTGACGGCTGGACCGTGCGTACCGGCCCCTTCCAGGAAGAAGACTTCCCCGGCATGCCCGACCACGACTGGACCCTGCTGGTGCAGGACGTCGACAAGTGGGACCCCGATGTGCGCGCCCTCATCCAGCACTTCGACTTCCTGCCGCGCTGGCGCATGGACGATGTGATGATCAGCTTTGCCGCCACCGGCGGCTCCGTCGGGGCCCATGTCGACCAGTACGACGTGTTCCTGCTGCAGGCCTACGGCCACCGCCGCTGGCAGATCGATGCCAGCGAGTCCATCAACGGCAAGCGCCCGCCGCTGGACTTCCGCGATGACGTCGACATCAAGCTGCTCAAGCGCTTCAAGGTTACCCACGAC
>JAEXNZ010000251.1 GCA_023439425.1 Pseudomonadota bacterium | reverse complement strand
ATGGACAGCTGGGCGGGCGTATCGACGACTACGCGTGGGCCGGGATCGAATCGCGGCCGGATCTGAGGGTGTCCATCGCCGACAACAGCCACAAGACGCTGATTGATTGCCAGGGGCGGCGCGTGGTGGATCTGCCAGCACTGAGTGGGCTGACTTCTGACGGCATGGGCTTCATCGGGACGGTTGCGGATGAGGATCAGCCGCGCCTGTGGCTGGATGCGGCGCTTGAAACGCACCTGCTGCCTGAGGGGAGTCGCATAGAAGCGTCCAGCGCTGACGGCAGCCTGCTCAGTGTGCGCGACGTTCAAGGTGGAATGCGGCTCTTCAACGTGGCGCATCAGCGCTTTGTCGGCAGCGCGTTCACCGACATGGAAGCGTTGCTCACGGTTGGGGCGGTTTTCTTCCGTGATGGGTACTACGGTTTCATGGACAGCGATGGCAACGAGCGATTGTCCCCGCAGTACAACACGGTCCTGCCTTGGGGCACTGATCGGCTCTGGACGTCGCGTTATGTGGAAGCCGGCGGCAAGAATCGAACGCAGGTCACCCTGCACCGTCTGGATGGCTCAGTTGTTGCGCGCTGGATGGATGCCACGCCGGGCACCAGCCCAATGCTGCGCGACCTGCCTGGCCAGGGTCCGGTCGCGGAGTTGCTCGGCCGCACCGTGGAAACAACGCAGGGAAGCTACTTCGGTCAGCAGTGGGTGGACCGTGAGGGCCGCACGCTGTTTCTGGCGGTGGATTGCAAGGGAACGAGCAGAGCGGCCGAGGGCGGCGTCATTGAGCCGTTGCAGGGTAAGCCGCGCTACCACGGTGCGCCCTGCGCGATTCCCGATGTGGTCCGGGCCAGCATGGCGAGGCAGCCCGAGCCGGCTCCGTAGAGCGGGGCTTGCCCCGCTGGGTGGGTGCGCGCGAAGAGCAGCCGGGCAAGCCCGGCTCTACGGTGTTGCATCGACCGTGGGGACCGCGCGCTTGACGGAAGGCTGTGCGTCGCGCCGGGCCAGATAACGCGGCAGGAACGGGGACGCCGGGTCGATCAGCGCGAGGACCTTGGGCATCGCCTGCACCGTGGCGTCAAACGGAGCGTTGAGGAACACGATGACGCCGTCGCCGGACGGACGATACAGGTAAGCGGCGGATTGCTCGGCCCAGTCGCTGCCGGTGTGGCCCATCACCTGGTGGTTGCCGAAATCGGCGATCTCGAATCCCAATCCATAGCCCTGCTTCCGTGGACACGGTATCTGCAAGCCCGCATTGCCGCAGTCGATCATCCGCTCATCCCCACGATCCGTGTAGATATGATCGCGCTCGCTGGCGATGGCCGTGCTGTATCCAGAGCCACGATGAACGTCGGCCAGGAATCGCGCGTAATCGGGCACTGTCGTCAGCAGGTCGTCAGCAGCCGAATAGCTTCCATCGGGGCGGCACCACCCTTCCGGGCGGCAGTAGACGGCATAGGCCTTGCCTGCGCTGTCTTCGGAGCGCGCAACATGCTGCAGCCGACTGTGGTCTACCGCGATCGCGCTGTCATGCATGCCAATCGGTGCGAACACGGTGTTTCGCACGATGTTGGGAAAGGGTGTTTTCAGCTTGCTGGCCATGGCCCGTGCAAGGTACTCGAAGCCTTCGCCCGAGTATCCGTAGCGTGTACCGGGCGCGTGCTCAAAGACCAGCTTGCGGTCCGCCCGGAAGAAGCGCCAATTGGGAAATCCACTGGTGTGGTTGAGTACCTGGCGTGCAGTGAGCGCATGGTGTCGTGGGTCGTGGGCGATATCCGGATCAACCCAGTACGTTGACAGAGGCTCATCCAGGTCCATCTGCCCGCTGCTGGCGAGACGCAGCACGGTTTCCGCGACCACGGTCTTGGTGAGCGAGGCGACGTTGAAGCGCGTCGATGCGCTTGCGGGCACGCCGGGTGTTTCCTCCCCGGCGTAATGAGACCAGACCAGCTCACCGTTTCGGATGACGCCGACCCCCGCAGTGATGATGCGGTGTTCGCGCAGGATCGCGTTCAGTTGGGCAGTGGTTTCCGGGGCGGGAATCGGTACCGTTGGTGCGGCATCTGCGCACGTGGTCAGGCCCAACAGGATCGCCAACATTGTCTGCCGCATGGTTTTGCCCCTGCTCTCGCCTTGATGCACTCTTTGATGCAAGCAGAGGGTGCGAAGGTTTAGGCCGTAGAGCGGGGCTTGCCCCGCTGCCGTGTGCGCGCGAAGAGCAGCCGGGCAAGCCCGGCTCTACGGGGCATCGGCGTATTAGCCGGGTCAGCCCGGCGTTTCGGCAGCATCGGCGTATCAGCCGGGCAAGCCCGGCATTACGCGGTTGCGTTCTGGATCACGGCGACCGTGCGGTCAATCGCATCCCGGTCCACCTGCCAGTGGGTCACCAGCCGCATCTTGCCGCCATACGGGCCGTTGGCGCGGATGCCTTCGGCGGCCAGCGCTGCGGTGAGCTGGTCTGAATCAACGGATTCGGGCAGCGCAAACCAGACCATGTTGATGTGCACGTCGTCCGAGTCGACGGTGATGCCGGGTATGGCGGCCAGGCGCTCGGCAAGGTAGCGCGCATTGGCGTGGTCTTCGCCCAGCCGCTTTGTCATTTCGGTCAGGGCGAGGATGCCCGGGGCAGCCAGCACGCCGGCCTGGCGCCAGCCGCCGCCCAGCAGCTTGCGGTTGTAGCGGGCGCGTTTGATGAAGTCCGCCGGGCCGGCCAGAATCGAGCCGACCGGTGCTGCCAGGCCTTTAGACAGGCAGCACATGACGGTGTCAACGTGCTGGGTGATCTCTTTAACGTCGCAGCCGAGGTGGGTAGCAGCATTGAAGACCCGGGCGCCGTCCAGGTGAATGGGAATGCTGTGCCGGCGGGCGATGGCGGCGGTTTCGACCATGGTCGCCAGCGGAATCACCCGGCCATTGCCGTGTGCATTCTCCAGGCAGATGAGCCCGGTGCGGGGAATGTGGATGTCCTCCCCTACGCGGATGCGCGCCTCGATTTCCTTTGGAGGGACGACGCCGCGCTCGCTGGCGACGGCGCGCATCTGCACGCCGCTGATCACGGCG